>NZ_CP028093.1:0-126548 GCF_005491705.1 Pontibacter sp. SGAir0037
ATGGAAGTTAATAAAGAGCGTGTAGATATACCAATTGCTGTCACTCTTCGTGATAAAATGAAGATTGTCCTGCTCCTTGCTTTTCCAGCAGTAGTAGAGAACTTCTTTCAGACATTTATTGGCTTTGTGGATGTCTATTTCGTCTCAAAGATAGGCTTAGCCGAAGTTTCTGCCATAGGGGCCACCAACGCCATACTGGCTATCTATTTTGCCGTCTTTATGGCTATCGGGGTGGCAGCAAACGTAAGGGTGGCAAATGCCCTGGGAGCGAAACAGGTAGAAAGGGCTCGGCATATAGCGCAGCAGGCCATCATACTCTCCATCCTTTTCGGCATTCTGACAGGTATCGTAACATTGTTTTTTGCACGCCCCCTGCTCACGCTCATGGGGCTGGAAGAGCAGGTGCTGGATATTGGAGAGAACTATTTCCGGGTTGTGGGTATTCCTTCCGTGTTCATGTCGCTCATGTTTGCGCTTAGTGCCAATTTACGGGGCTCGGGTAACACACGGGCACCCATGAAAGTCAGCATTCTCATCAACATCTTTCATGCGTTCCTGGGGTATGCCCTAATTTTTGGTTTCTGGATTTTTCCTGAAATGGGGGTGACAGGTGCTGCTTTGGCTACAGTTGCTTCCCGTGTACTTGGGGCTCTTCTGCTGGTCTACTACATCCAGCGGTCGGAGGTGCTGGCCTTCCGGAAGGACTTCTGGTCAGTTGACTGGGGCCATCAGAAGGAGCTTGCTACATTAGGCAGCCCTGCGGCCGGGGAGGTGCTCATCATGCGGGCAGGGCAGATCGTCTACTTCGGGTTCATCGTTTCGCTGGGAACCAACGTCTTCGCCGCCCATCAGATTGCCGGTAATGTGGAGGTAATCTCCTATATGGCAGGTTATGGCTTTGCCACAGCAGTTACTATACTGGCAGGACAGCAGATAGGTGCAGGAAGAATAGAGGAGGCGATTTCCTTCACAAAAATAGGGGCCTGGATGGCTGTAGGCATCATGGGTGTGCTGGGCTTACTGCTCTTTTTCCTGGGAGAGTGGGCTGGCAGTCTGTTCTCCGAAGACCCGGAGGTAATCTCTAAGATAGGGGACGCCCTGAAGGTTTCGGGTGCGTTTCAGCCTTTCCTGGCAGCCCTTTTAACGCTTACAGGCGCGTACCAAGCCGCTAATAATACGAAGTTCCCCATGTACCTGACGGCGGCTGGTATGTGGGCCATCCGCACCGTTCTGGTCTACTATCTTGGAATCACCCTGGGCTGGGGCCTTATTGGTGTCTGGATCGCCATTGGTATTGACATTGTGACCCGTGCAGGGGTCTTGGCCTATAAGTTTGCTAAGGGTACATGGATGAATCTGGAAAAGGAAGCAGAGGTGGAGTCACAATGTCACCCGCAGTCCATTAAAGAGACCATGTCTGACTGCGTTAACAATTACTAAATATGTACTAAATGACAATGCCACCGGGATATGTTAGCAAGAAGAAACTCAGCTAAATCTGTTGGTCAGCCACCACCAATTATCCAGGTACTAAAAGAGGCTAATCCAACCTATGAAGCTGTTTCATGTAAACAGAGATATAAATTAGCAGCACTAGCTTAGAAGTGGATAAAAGACCTTTAAGCATTGCGTGTCGCAGGTATAGTATAGAACGCTTTAATTACCTTACCAGCTTAAAATGTATAAACTTTTGATACTAGTATTATTGCTCGGGACTGGGCAGTATACTTTCGCACAGCACGAACAGCATAAGCCAACCCAGCAACAGCAGACTGAGATCTACACCTGCCCGATGCACCCCGAAGTGCAAACCTCAAAACCCGGTACATGCCCCAAGTGCGGTATGACGCTGGTAAAGAAAAAGCCACAAGCCCCTGCAAAACAACAGCAGCAACAGGCTCCACAAAAAAAAGCTGTTAAAGCCAAGCCTGCTGCCCCAGCAAAGCAACGTGTACAGCAGAAACAAGCACAGCCTGCTCAGAAACAAGCTCAACCTGCTCATCAACATGCACAGCCGACACAGCAAAAGCCAGTCACACCTGTACAGAACCCGGAGGAAAAAGAGAAGCCCATCCACAAAACAGGACACAAGCCAGAAAGCCCGGGACAGACCTATACTCCTCGCACCGTTCGGTATGACCTGTATGTACGGGATACCTTGGTCAACTTCACAGGAAAAACCAGAAGAGCCGTGGCTATAAACGGGAGCATTCCGGCACCTGCCTTAACCTTTACCCAGGGTGATACAGCCGAGATCTATGTGCATAATGAGATGGATGTGGAAACTTCTATCCATTGGCACGGCGTGTTTTTGCCCAACCGGTTCGATGGTGTTCCCTGGCTTACCCAGCAGCCGATCAAGCCCCATTCCACTTACCTCTACAAATTCCCGATCATCCAGAATGGTACTTACTGGTATCACAGCCACAGCGCCTTTCAGGAACAAAGCGGCATGTACGGTGCCCTGATCTTTAACAAGGTGAATGAACCGGATATGCCGGCTATACCGATCGTGCTTAGCGACTGGACCGATATGAACCCCAAAGAGGTATACCGTTCCTTGCGGAGCGCCAACGACTGGTTTGCGATCCGGAAAGGTGCTACCCAAGGCTATGCAGAGGCTATAAAGAAAGGCTACTTTGGCACCAAACTTAAAAATGAGTGGAAGCGGATGACGGCAATGGATGTGAGCGATGTGGCCTATGAGAAGTTTTTAACCAATGGGCAGGATATTGCAGAGCAAACCCATTTCACGGCAGGGGATGTAGTCAAACTCAGAGTAGTGAATGGCGGTGCTTCCACCTACTTCTGGCTGACCTACTCTGGTAGTAAGATTACGGTGGTGGGCAACGATGGCAACGATGTGGAGCCAGTGGAGGTGGATCGCCTGATCATTGCGCCTGCCGAAACCTACGATTTGCTGGTCACCATACCCGAGAGCATGCAGTACGAATTCCTGGCTACTGCCGAAGACCGCTCCAATACCACTTCGCTGTGGCTGGGCAGGGGCATGAAAATGAAGGCACAGCGTCTAGGCAAGCTGAACTACTTTGAAGGCATGAAGATGATGAACGACATGATGAAGATGAACGGGGACATGGAGCCGATGGGCATGGAAATGAGCAACCAGCAGATGGATATGAACCGCGTGATGTACCCGGAATCAGCAGCCCAGGACCACAGCATGCACGGAGAAGGGGCGACAAAACCTGCTGCTGATACAAGCATGCAGATGAAGCAGCAGGTTGACACCACCGCACACCAGGGCCATGATATGAAAGGATACGATATGCAGAACATGAACATGAGTGGCAGCAAGGACGAGATGGTCACCCTGAACTATGGCATGTTGCGCGCTCCTGAAGAAACAACCCTGAAGCCCGGCCCGGAGAAAGTATTGCGCTTTGAGCTTACCGGCAACATGAACCGCTATGTATGGACGATGGACAACAAGACGGTGTCAGAGTCGGACAGGATCCTGATCAAAAAAGGGGAGAATGTGAAGATCATCATGTTCAACAACTCCATGATGCGCCACCCCATGCACCTGCACGGGCACGATTTCCGGGTACTGAACAAACACGGAAAACATGCACCTCTAAAAAATGTACTGGACATACTTCCGATGGAGACAGACACGATTGAGTTTGCAGCTTCGGAGAGTGGTGACTGGTTTTTCCACTGCCACATACTCTACCACATGATTGCCGGCATGGGCCGTGTATTCACCTACCAAAACTCACCACCCAATCCTGAGATTCCGGATCCTGAGCGGGCCCAAAAGATGTTTAACCGCGAAGACAAGATTTTTCTGCCTTCAGCGATGGTAGGGCTGGAGAGCAATGGCAGCGACGGAGAGTTTGTACTTGGTAGCTCCCGGTACCAGATCTCCACTGAATGGAGGATTGGTTTTAAGAAGGAGTATGGTATTGAAAGCGAGACCTACTTTGGCCGTTATTTTGGAAAAATGCAATGGCTCTTTCCCTTCGTCGGCTTTGACTATCACTACAATAGTATAGAGAATGAGCCCGAGGAAAACATGTTCGGGCAGCTAAGCAACCAAGATAACCGGAAGGTGGCCGTGGCCGGGGTGCAGTATACCTTGCCTATGCTGATCGTGTCAGAAGCGAGGATAGACTCCAAGGGTAAGCTGCGGTTCCAGTTGCGGCGCGAAGATGTCCCACTAACAAGCCGCCTGCGCCTGAACCTGATGGGGAACACCGATAAAGAATACATGGCCGGCCTGCGATACATTGTAACCAAGTATATATCCCTATCAACGCATTACGACAGCGACATGAAGTATGGCGCTGGGCTTACATTTATTTATTAGGCTGTGTTAGCACAGGAAACAAATGTGCGTTTCTATTCTGGTTCGACATCTAAGGTATAATTAAAACGCTCTGTGGACCACTGCTCCTGGATCTTAATCATTTCAACAGTACTAACCTTTGTACTATCACAGCCAGGCTTTTTTACCTGAATGCTAGTATCATCAGGTGCATAAAATTTGTAGCTTTAAAGATTCATTCAGAACAAGAATTAAAATCGCTCTATACCTTAAAGCCACCTATACCGCTAAACAGCATGAACAGAAATCTTACAAAAACCCTTTATGCCCTTATACTTTGTGGCGCACTTACTTACTGCAACCAAGCAGCGCAGGAGCAGGAGGCCCCAATCGAACAGGAACAGGAGGCAGCACATGCCGAACATACGCCGAAAGTGAGCGAGGGAGCAGTGGTGATACAGGACCAGCCAGCTGCGGACACGCTGAAAGGCAGCCTGAAAGCAGAGGTGCACGGGCAGATCGGGAACGCACACATTATGATCAACTACCATTCTCCTGCTGTGCGCGGTCGTACTATCTGGGGTGGCCTGGTAGCGTATGACCAGGTATGGGTGACAGGTGCGCACTCTGCCACCAGCCTGAGCACTGATAAAGACATCACCATTGGAGGGAAGACATTGAAGGCTGGTAAGTATGCCCTTTTCACCATTCCGGGTAAGGACGAGTGGACAGTCATCCTCAACAAAAACTGGGAACAGCACCTGGCCGATGACTACTCCGAAGCGGAGGATGTGCTGCGGATCAAAGTAAAGCCGGAAGCAACCGCACAGCCACAGGAGCGTTTGCGCTACCAGATCGTATCGGAGACTGACGAAGAAGGGGCCATCGTCATCACCTGGGAGAAGCTAAAAGTAAACATTCCGGTTGCTGTATAAAAACTAAAAAAATCATCAAAAAGCCGCTTCAACTGGTGTCGAAGCGGCTTTTTTGGATTTAATAATAAACCAAAGTATATAAATATCGGTATCTCTATACTATTGAAAGCAGTGCTTATGGCATGCATCAGTTTCTAATCTGAAACTTAAAAGTTACTAAAAATGGAAAAAGGAAATTATAAGAAATTCTTCCTCATGCTGGGTGTCTCCTTTGTCATCATGTATGGGGTGATGTTTCTGAATGCAGACAAGTTCGACCATGTATACCTGAACCTGAACCGGCTTTATATGGCCTTGCTCATGATAGCTCCCATGGCGCTTGTCATGCTGGGGTTTATGTCCTCTATGTACAAAGATAAAAAGCTGAATGGCATCATAATAGGGGTAAGCCTGGCCGTAATGGCAGGAACCTTTCTACTGCTCAGAAGTCAATCGCTGGTGGGTGACAAGCAGTTCCTGAAGTCTATGATCCCGCATCATTCCTCTGCCATTCTGGTCAGTCAGGAATCCGATATTAAAGACCCGGAAGTGAAGAAACTAACGGAGCAAATCATCGAGTCGCAGGAAAAGGAAATTGCTGAAATGAAGGCGATCCTGAAGAGAATGGAGTAGGTACTTTGCTCACTTTTTCTGCTGGTTTTGTGAGCCATCTCTTTCATTTTCTTGTCTACGCTATTGGCTAGTTATTCATCGGCCATCCGGACTGCTCCTTGAAAGGGGTGGGCTCACATACTGCATGTGCTGATGCAGAAGGCCTATCAGTTCTATCTTATTCTTATCCTACAAAATAATCAGTATTTTAATTGCCGGCGCAGCAACTGCGCATTGATCGCCACGATTACCGTACTCAGGCTCATCAGGGCGGCGCCCACGGCAGGCGATATCATGATGCCTTGGTTATAAAGTACACCAGCCGCCAGGGGTAGTGCGATGACGTTATAACCTGTGGCCCAGATCAGGTTCTGGATCATTTTGCGGTAAGTGGCTTTGCCAAACAGGATAAGCGAGGCGATGTCCTGCGGGTTGCTGTTGACCAGAATAATGTCGGCTGTTTCGGCGGCTACGTCAGTGCCGGAGCCCACGGCAATCCCCACATCAGCCTGTGCCAGGGCAGGGGCGTCGTTCACACCGTCGCCGGTCATGGCCACAAACTCGCCCTGGTTTTGCAGTTCTTTCACTTTCTCCTGTTTCTGGTGCGGCAGCACATTGGCCAGGTAACCATCCATTTGCAGTTTGTCGCTCACGCTTTTGGCTACCCGTTCGTTATCACCGGTGAGCAGCAGGTTCTTGATGCCGTTCGCCTTCAGCACGCTTATGGCCTCTGCCGACTCTTCCCGTATCTGGTCGCGCATGGTGATGTACCCGACGGGCTTTCCTGCTACCAGCGTATAGACCACTGTTTCCACGCCTTCCTCTGCCTCGCTGGAAGGCACTTCAATGTTAAATTCCTTGATATAATTGGGACCCACCACCTTTACATCCTTGCCCTCTACCATACCTTCCAGTCCTTTGCCGGGCAGGTAGTTGAAAGACTGGGAGGGAGGCACCGCTATACCTTCGGCCTTCACTTTCCGGAGGATGCTCTGCGCGATGAAGTGCTCGGAGTTCTGCTCCACACCGGCTGCCAAACGCAGCATTTCCCGCTCGTCCAGAGCCTTGTCAAAGGTCACGACAGCGGCTATTTCATGCGAGCCTTGTGTAAGGGTGCCGGTCTTGTCGAAGATGATGGTAGTGATGAGGCGGGAGTTTTCGAACGCGGTGCGGTTACGGATAAGCAGGCCATTGTTGGCGGAAACAGCCGTGGAGATGGCCACCACCAGCGGCACGGCCAAACCCAGCGCATGCGGACAGGAGATGACCATGACGGTGACCATACGCTCCAGGGCAAAGGCAAGTTCATGGCCTAGCATAAGCCACACGGCAAACGTACCGAAACCGGCAATGAGGGCAATGTAGGTAAGCCATTTGGCAGCACGATCAGCCAGGCGTTGCGTCTCCGATTTGGTCTTCTGCGCGTCCTGCACCAGCTTGATCACTTTGTTAAGGTAGCTCTCTTTGCCGGTATATTCCACCCGCACCCGCAATGCCCCGTTTCCGTTGATGGAGCCGCCGATCACTTTGTCGTCCTTGTTCTTTTTGACTGGTTTGCTCTCGCCGGTCAGCATGCTCTCGTTGAGATAGCTTTCACCGTCTTCTACCACACCGTCAGCCGGTACTTTCTCGCCGGGTTTTACCAGAATCAAATCACCTTTCTGCAGGTCCTCAATGCGCACGCGAACGGTCTCTCCATCCTTAATCAGCATGGCTTCGGCCGGCATCATGCTCACCAGCAACTCCAGTGCTTTGGAGGCACCGAGCACGGAGCGCATTTCAATCCAGTGCCCCAGCAGCATGATCACAATCAGGGTGGCCAGCTCCCAGAAAAAGTCCATTCCTTCTAGCCCGAACACGATGGCAGTGCTGTAGAGGTAGGCTACGGTGATGGCCACCCCGATCAACGTCATCATACCCGGTGCGCCTTTCTTCACCTCCTCAACCAGACCCGTCAGGAAAGGCCAGCCACCATAAAAGTAGATGATGGAGGAAAGCACAAAAGCAATGTACATGCCGTAGGGCACATCCAGCGTAAAGCCCAGAATGTGCTGCACCATGGGGCTCAGGATGATGACAGGTACAGACAGCGCGAGCGAAAACCAGAAGCGCTTTTTGAAGTCCACGATCATCATGCGGTGATGGTCGTGGCCGTGCTCGCCGTGGCCGCTGTGGTCATGCCCGTCGTGCGGCGGGTGGCCGCCGGTGTCTTCGTGCATGGCGTGCTCGTGGCCGTGCAGCATTTTTTTCCCCAAGTGTTCTTTGGCTGCTTCTACGTGATTTTCAGCTTGTTTTTTGGGCCCATGGTGATGATGGTGATGCTCAGGATTGTTCTTCATAACTATCTGATCTGATGTTTAGTACTCTCGCCTTAATTTGCGGGCCAAATCAGGCGTAACAGCATCAGCATATACGCCATATGCATCCACCAAAACTCCCTTCACTCCTTTATCAGAGGAAACAGCATACACGACAGAATTATCATCCGGATTGCTGGCACCTTCAAACCGGTAAACTTCATCAATCTCAAATTCTTCAGGTTTTAACTCCAGGTGTAGCTGCGGGCATTCCAGACAGGTGGGCTGCAAATTAAAGTCTACTGCGTAGCCGCGCTCCCGTAAGTTGTTCAGCGTCTCGACCATCGTATCATACTTGTACTGTTTCATCTATTTAGCTTTAGTAAATATAATGATTTTGTTTGATTCTTTCTTGAAAATTAGTAAATGGAAAAGGCGCAGCTAGGGTGACTGCGCCTTCGGACTTAATGGTGGTGACCAGTCTCCAGGTATTTGCCTTGTGGGCCGACACCCTCTATATGTACGAGCTGAGCGCCATAATGTCCGGCCATGGCCACACAGTAGGCAGCACTGGTAAGAACAAGGGCAACAACCAGCACGCTCCAACGCTTCCCTTTAAACAAGAACTGATTTAACAATTGGGCTATCAGGCCTATTCCTCCTAGGTAGATGGTCCAGTCAGCGTAGAAGTCATGCTGTTCAAGCACCAGCTTGGCATGCGCTGTAAGGCCAGTTGTATGCGGGTGGTCGATTTCAGTTACATAGTAGGCCGTACTAAAGCTGATCAGAGTGGCTACGGTGGTGATCCAATCGAGCTCCTTGCGCAGAAACAGGATGTTGCACAGCTGGACGGCAGCAGCCACTAAAAGCAGCACGATGGGGAAATGCACGATCAAAGGGTGCTTATTTGGAAAATCATCCGGCCTGGCGTGGGCGGAAGCGGGGTCCTGCACGTGGGCTGCGTGCTCTTCGGGTGCTATCTGCTGCGGCGTAAGGGTATCTGGCACCTGCGAAATAGCCTCTGTCCGGGCGGTGCTGCCATGTTTCTCGCCTCCATGTGCGTAAAGCGGGGCTGTATGCATCAGACACAAAAGCAGGATGAATAGCATTGATAAAAGGGTATTTTTCATGATTTGTAAAAATTTAGCATTTATTGGGGTGTGATTAAACAGGATGTAAACTCTGGAAAGTACCTGTCCATGAGAGCTGGCAACACACCAGCTCGTAATATGCTAGCAAAGCGCTGCTGTCAGCCAGGCATTAGAAGCAAGGCAGCACATTAGGCTACACTTCCAGTACTATGCCGGCCCTTGGGCAGCTTTTTAATTTATAAAGCTGTAATCTCTTTGTCCATGGGTACGCATATGTCAATACAGGTTATCAATGGGTTGACGATCCGCTCCGCCCTGCTTCTTGTATATACTGGGGCTTATGCCGGTTACCTCTTTGAACTGCCCAGACAGGTGTTGCAGGCTTCTATAGCCTAACTTGGCCGCAATGGTACCAAGAGGGAGCTCTCCATAGGTTAGCAGTTCTTTAATGCGTTCCACCTTCTGCAGTATGATGTATCTGTTCAGGGCAATTCCCTCAGATGCTTTAAAGGCCGTACTGATTGTAGCGTAATCCTTCCCAAGCTCCATGGCCAGGTGCGTGGACAGATTTGTAGATAGGGTGGCAAGCCTGTCTGCAGAGATCAGGTCAATAACAATTACCTTGATGCTTTCCACAAGCTTTTCTCGCTTGCTGTGAAGCAGTTCAAACCCTTTGCTAACCAGTGCCGCTTCTATAGCGGTTTCATCCAACCGGTCACTCTGCTCGATTAGGGCCGTGCCAAGCTTTACTTCCAGTACTTGCAGGCCGAGGTTTTCAAGTTCCTGGCGCACTACCATGATGCAGCGGGGACATACCATGTTTTTAATGTGTAGCACCTTGAGGTGCCGACTCTCTTCACTCATTTTCACGAATTGAATATGAAGCGAAATCTTTGCTTCACTTGTTGGACAAACTAACTTAACACGACGCTGAAAGCCTTTCTGCATACCAGGAATTTGGTATAGGGCAGGGGACAGAAGGTCGTTTGCATCGGTGCTTGAAAGCATAGGCTTTCAAGCACCGATGCAGAACAAGTACAGTTTGTGCATCAAATAATAAGAGAGTGCAGGAATACCCTGATATCGGGTATTTTAGGTACAGGGGCATCGGGGGGAGTATACGTTACATCTGTAATATGGCTCTTGTACAGGAAACCCAGCACTGCCTGATAGAAGGTGTCCATGAAGGCAATAGGTGCTTTTACAAGCTGGGAAAGCTCCACGGATGGGGAGGATTTGAGAAAAGGAGCGTACTCTTGTTCTACGCAACAGCCAGTGTCTTCCGTTGACGAAGCAGGATGCTCACCGCTTTGGTGTGCACTCCTGTCACCGTGATGCGCGGATGTAGGGGTTCCATGTCCAGGAGAGTGACTGTGTTCTCCATGTCCCGTGCTATGGTGGTGTGCTGTAGAAGCGACAGGTTGAAGCCGCTGTACCAGGTGCGGCAGGTTGCAAGCCAGCTGAACAAGGTACAAGTGTACGAAGACCGTTAGGAGAAACAGTCCCGTAAAACTTATATTCTTGTTATGCCTGGTTCTTTTCATGAAGCAAAGCTGCAATCGGACAGGGTACTGTCCGATGCGCATGATAAATATATAGAAAAAGTATTACCTAAACCTACTCTTAGGCAGGGCACGACTGGCTACTTGCTGCATCGCCTCCGTTCGGACTCACTCGCCAAATACTTCGTACCGACCTTGGCAGGCGCACAGGTATAATAAGTTAAGTCATGCGTGAGCCACAGTTAGACCCACGCATGAATGGTTTTAGTTGAACACTTCCTCGATGCTACCGCATTCTAGCATGCTCTCGCCAAAGTATGGGTTACGGATTTCCCCATCAGCGCTCAGCCAGTAGGCGCCTTGGTTGTTGTTGGCCATGGGGCAGTGCTGGTAGAATAAAGTAGCGGTGGAAGCACCAAAGGCTTTGGTCAGGGCAAAAGTAGCTTCAGAAAGCAACTCTAACTGGCCACGCTGCACCGCCAGATCAGCTGCCTCTGCCATTTTGGAAGCGCTTTGTTTGACCTCTGCTATTCTTTCTTCCGCGAAGGCTTTTTGTTCTCCTGCCAGTCCTGCCGCATCTACTTTTTCAGCTGCAGCCAGCAGCGTTTTGGCTTCATCCTGCGCTTGCTGAGCATCAGAAGCAACCAGGTCGTCTTTCAGCTTCAGGAAGCTGTCCAACACTGCAGCAATTTGCTCTTTTACAGGTGCTGCTACAGCTGTGTAGTCCGGAGCCTCTACTACTAGTGAGTTACTGGCAGGCATTTCATCACCATGTGCCATGCCTTCATGGTGTTCGTGGCTTTCTGTTTCGGTTGCAGAGGTTTCTTGTTTAGCCTCTGAACAGGAGGTAAACAGAAATGCTGCCAGGGCGGCTGCGATTAGGGGTTGTTTCATCGTTGGTTTGGTTAATTGTTTATGTAAGGATTTAATTTAAATTCAACTGGACTTAAAGAAAGCAGTGAGACAAACAGTGAGCAGAACGTTACAACCTGTTCCGGTATTCTCCTTTTACTTCCATGTTACTGCATGTACTTCCGGTAATTTTCTTCAGAGGCAAAGTAGAGCACATCGCCGTTGGCACCGCCGGGTTTCAGGGCGATGAAGGCCAGCGACTTGTCCACCTCCTCCCCGGTTACCGGATCAACGGCATGGCGTACTTTCCGCTGCTGCTGGATGGTGTTTACGCACATTTCGCAACAGCCGTAGTACATTTTGTTTTCGAATGGTACAGGGAACTGCTTTTTACCCATATAGGCGTTGTTGACCATACAAACCAGGTCTTTAGGCAGGCCCTCCCTGGTCATCAGGTCTTCCGCGGAAGGATCAGCCTGTGTTTGGGGAGTGGCAATCGCCATGTGGTTTGCGTGGGGGACGGGTGCCGCTGCAGTTGTTTGGGCCGCGGCGGCAGCCTGGGTCTCGGCGGTCTTTTCTGAAGTGCACGATGCCAGTAGGATTGCTGACAAGGCTGCGGTATACAGCAGGTTCTTTTTCATGGACAAGGAAATAAATTAAGTTGTAAACTGTTCAAATAACACCAGCCCGAGGGCCAGCAGTAGAGCCAGGTAGAGCAGCCGCTTCGGCCAGCTGTTCTTTTTTTCAGGCGCTTGCTCATCGCCGGTTCTGCAACATTCCTTCATCGTATACTTAGTGCTGATGGCCGGCCATCGGGTCAGCCCCTTGCTTCAAAACAAACTCGCTGTACAGAAGGTAGGCCCCGCTCACCACGACCCTGTCGTTTTCCTTTAAGCCGGAAAGAATGGCCACGCTGTCGGCGCTCGCTGCTCCCAGTTTTACCATTTGAGCTTTGAAGGTATCCTTGCCCGACTGCACCCACACATGGCTGCCTTTGCTGTCCCGGAGCACCGCATCGGTTGGCAGGGTAAGGGACTTGCCGTTCGGGTTGCGCAGGATAACGCTTGCCTGCATGCCCGGCAGGTATTGCTGGTTGGGGTTAGGGAGTTCGGCGCGAAGGGTGGCCACCTGGCTACCTGCCTTGAACTCCGGACTGATGAAGGTCACTGTTGCGGAGACGGGCGTTTGACTGAAGCCTTCGACCGCGACTTTCAATGCATCGCCTTCATTTACACGGGCAAGCTCCTGGGGATACACTTCGGCTTCTACCCAGATTTTGTCGAGCCTGCCCAGGCGGTACAGAATCCCTCCCTCAGCCACGTACTGGCCTTCGGCTGCTGCGACTTCGGTCACCACACCGCTAACGGGGGCGACAAACGTGATACGCGGGCTCACCTGCCCGGAACTAGCCAGACGTTGAATTTGCGCCTCTGTCAGTCCGTATAGCAGGAGCTTCTTTTTGGCAGCTTCCAGAAAGGAAGTGAAACGCGGGTTTTCTTGCCCCAGCTCCTGGTTTTGCCGGAGCGCCAGCAGGTATTCGCGTTGCAGCGTCAGAAGATCTTCCGAGTACAGCTCGTAAAGCGGCTGTCCTTTTTTTATAGGCTGGCCGCTTTCTTTCAGGTATAGCTTCTCGATGCGGCCGGCGGCGCGGCTGCTCACCACATCGGTCTGCGTTTCGTCGAGCACCAGTTTGCCGGTAAGGATCGCGTTGCTCCCCACGGAGCCAAACTTGATGCGTTTGGTTTTGATGTTGCCCAGGGCAATCTGGCTTTGGCTCAGCATCAGTTCCCCGTTTTCCTTACCCGTCTGTGACACCGGCACCAGGTCCATGAAGCAGATAGGGCAGGTACCGGGCTCGTTCTGAACGATCTGCGGGTGCATCGGGCAGGTATAGGTTGCTGATTCGCCATCAGCATGCGTTTTTTCCTCCACCGAACAGGCAGCTACAAGTATAGCTGTCAGCAGGAAGAGTATGTTCAAATATCGTCTCATGGGTCTCTTTAATTATTAACCTTGATAAAGCTTTCACTGTCGACCAGGAACTGGGCGTTGGTGGCGATCACATCGGTTTGCTCCAGGCCAGCCGTGATCTGGATCTCATGCCCTGCGCTGGCGCCTGTGGTCACTGCTACCGGTTCGAACACACCGTTCGCTTTCCGGAAGGCCACCGTTTTGGTGCCGATATCCAGCACCGCCGCCTGGGGTACCCAGAGGGCAGGAGCCGTGTCGACGCTGGCTTTTGCGGTGACCAGTTGCCCCACCATTGCCAGTTTTGCATTACCTGGCAGGTATACCCGCACTTTGGCAAAGCTCTCCCCCTCGTCGAAGAACGGCTGAAAGAAATCCACCTTGCCATCAAGCTGCTCACCTGGGATTTGTGGGAAAGAGATCTTCACCGGCTTGCCTTTGGACAGGGCCTGTATCTGTCCGGCAGGCACATTAAACTCGGCCCACAGTTGCTCGGCATTCACCACCTGCACCAGCGGCTGCCCTACGCTTACATACATGCCTTCGCGCAACTGGATGGCCTGTCCGGCTGGATTAGTTGAAGCCCCGGAAGTAGGTGTTGGGGTTGCGGCGCCGCCTCCGCCCATGGCGTCCATGCCGCCACCGGAGCCGGCTGCAGGAGTAGCTGCGGCCATACCGGTAGAAGCGGCCGGAGAAGCTGTATTGAGATCAATTACGTAGCCGTCGTAGGGGCTATAGAGCGTGAAGGTATAACTCTCTTCGCCTTTGCGGATAAGGCGGTTTATCTGTTCGTTGGTGGCCCCGAGGTACTGCAGTTTTTGCCTGGCGGAAGCGATCAGCTGTTGATCTTCAGGTGAAGCCTTCACCAGGTAGAGCAGTTCGCGCTGCGCCGTGATCAGGTCCGGGCTGTACACCTCCATCAGCTTCTGCCCCTTGCGGATCGGCTGGAAATTGTATTTGACATACAGCTTTTCGATGCGGCCGCCCACGCGGGCGGGGACCGTGTAAACGCGCCGCGGATCATAGGTGATGATGCCGTCCATCTGCACGGTGGTCTGAGTCGCCTTTTGCGCAGGCTTTGTCGTGGTAATGCCGGCTACCACCGTGCCAGTCGTCGGTTTCAGCAGAAACGCCAGGTCCTCGGTAATTTCAACGCCTTCGCCATGTACGGTTTTGGGGACTAAATCCATACCGCAGACAGGGCAGGTGCCGGGCTTGTTCTGCACAATTTGCGGGTGCATGGGGCAGGTATACTCCGTTTCACCCTCTGCATGTGTTTTTTCCTCCACCGAGCAGGCAGCTACCAGTAGCGCTGTCAACAGGAAGAGTATGTTCAAATATCGTCTCATGTTTGATTTTGAGTGAGTGATCGAGTGGCTGTGTGTCAAGGTTTGAATCAAATCCTTTGCACAGTCACTCAACCGCAATTTATTTCTCTATTTCTTTTTCATAGCTCACCGTCATCTGATAGAGTGACTGGAGAAGCTTGAGATACTCCATCTGCGCCATGTTCAGGGCTTCCCAGGCGTCGATCACCAAAGGCAGCTCCTCGCTGTTCTGCTCATAGGCCAGCAGGGTCACATCGTAGTTCTTCTTCAGCGCCGGGAGGATCCTGTTGTTGTAATTTTCAACCTGCACACGCATCGTGTTCAGTTCGAGTGCCATGGTTCGCGCCATGCCCTCCGCCTCGTTGAGCATGGCTTCCCGCTCACGCTGCATGGCCTGTATTTCCAGGTTCATGGCCTTGGTGTTGGCCTTGTACATCTTCGACGACCAGGGGGCGATCGGGATCGAGACCATACCCATGGCCGTGAACTGCTGCGGCATCATGTTGTCGCGCGGGTACATGTGGTCAAAACGGATGCCGAAATCCGGCAGGCGTTCCTTTTTCTCCATCTCCACGTTCAACTGCATCGATTGAATCGTTCTATCCACTTGGCGGATGTCGCTGCGAGCGCTGCTCAGGTAGGTGGTGTCCACGGTCAGCTGGTCAGGCACGGGGACCGCTACGGCGGTATCGATTTTATACTTCTGCTCTTTGGGCAGATTCATGAGGATATTGAGCTGCACGTTCTGCTGTTCGATCTGCGTAGCGGTCATCACCTGCATGTTCTTCACCTCGTGCAGCCGGGCTTCTGCTTTGTACACACCGCCCAGTTTGCCCTGGCTGTAAGGGTAGCGGATACGGGCCAGCTTCAGCATGTATTCCATGATCCGCTCGTTGTCTTTGAGCACGGCCAGTTGTTTTTCCAGCACCACCCAGTTGTAGTAGGCGGTTTTAGCTTGCGCACGAAGCTGGTTATAGGTCACATCCTTCGCCGCCTGCTCGACGCCTGCTCGCGACTGCATGTATTTCTCCTTGGCGCGAAGCTTTACCGGGTTGGGTATGTCCTGTTCTGCTGAGATCATAAAGGAGCCTTTATCGCGTTCATCCATGACCTTAGCACCCGGGTAAGGGGCCATGAACACACCACCGCCTACCATGGGCGCCATCCAGCTCTTTGCGCCTTCAGCGTAGGCATCCATCGCTTTTGCCTTATAGTTGTACTGTTGCAGCATCGGATTATTGTTGCTGATGCGCTGCAGTACGCTGTCTAAGTTGATGGTGTGTTGCTGCTGGGCCAGCACCGGGGTGCCAGCCAGCAACACAAACACAAACAACCAATTTATTTTCTTAATGCTTAACATCGTATATCTCTAATTTGCCGTGCTTCTTTAACTCATACTCTTTCGTCATTTCAAACACCACCGGGGTTACCAGCAGGATATGGATGGAAGAGGTAAGAACCCCTCCGATCAGCGGCAGCACGATCGGGAGCATGACGTCAGTGCCCACACCAGTTGCCCAAAGCACCGGGATCAGGCCGAACAGCGATACCGACACGGTCATGATCTTGGGGCGAAGGCGTTTTACCGCTCCTTTGAACACATAGTCCCGGATGTCCTGCTTGGTGATGGTCTCGCTGCTGTTGCCTTTCAGCGTCACCAGCTCGTGTATGGCCTCGTTCAGGTATACCACCATCAGCATACCGGTTTCGATGGCCATACCAAACAGGGCGATGAAGCCTACTGCCACCGCTACCGATAAGTTGACGCCATAGAAGTAGACAATGAATACCCCGCCGATCAGGGCAAACGGGATGGTGATCAGGCTGAAGAAGGCTTCTTTCAAAGAGTTGAAAGAGAAGTAAAGAATAAAGAAGATGATGAGGACCACCAGCGGAAGTATGATTTGCAGGGTCTGGTTGGCGCGCACCTGGTTTTCCCACTGACCGCTCCATTCCAGGTAATAGCCGTTGGGCAGACCGGTCACTTCTGTATTTATCTTCTCAATGGCTTCCTTCACAGTGCTACCCAGGTCGCGGTCGCGCACGTTAAAGAGCACGGCCCCGCGCAGCTGCGCATTCTCTGAGTATATCATCGGAGGCCCTTCGGTAAAACGCACCGTGGCAACCGAAGAAAGCGGAATAGTACCTGCCGAAGCCGTCTGTATGGGGATGCGCTCAATCCGCTCCACGCTGTTGCGGTATTCCTGTGCCAGGCGTACGTTAATGGAGAAGCGCTTGCGCCCTTCAATGGTATTATCTATCGGTGCGCCACCCAATGCAGACTCCACGATCATGTTCACGTCGTCTACGGTCAGGCCATAGCGGCTGAGGGCTTCCCGATTGATGTCTATTTCCAGGTATTTGCCGCCTGTGATCGGCTCTACGAACAGGTCATTTACGCCTTCGACATCACGCAAGGCAGACCGGACTTTTTCCGATACCGACGCGATAGAGTCCAGGTTCTGTCCATACACTTTCACGCCCACGTCGGTCCGGATGCCGGTAGCCAGCATGTTGATGCGGTTGATGATGGGCATGGTCCACCCATTTACCACACCCGGGATCTGTAGCTTGCTGTCGAGTTCCCGGATGATATCCTGTTTGGTGATGCCTTCGCGCCATTCCGACCGTGGTTTGAGCATAATGATCGTTTCGATCATGCTGATCGGGGAATTGTCGGTGGCCGTACTGGCGCGACCCGCTTTGCCCAACACACTCTCCACTTCAGGCACTGATTTGATGATCTTGTCCTGCACCTGCAGAATGCGCTTGGCCTCGGCGTTGGAAATGTCAGGCAATGTTACCGGCATGAACAGGATAGAGCCTTCGTCCAGCGGCGGCATAAATTCGGTGCCCAGGCTCATGAGCATGGGGATGGAAACCAACAAGGCCAGAATGTTGACCCCGATGGTGGTTTTACGCCACTTCAGGCACCACTTCAGCACCGGTCCGTACACCCATTCCAACGCCCTGTTGATCGGGTTGGCGCTTTCTTCTTTAAACTTCCCTTTTAAGAAAAAGGAGATGAGCACTGGTGTCAGCGTGATGGCTATGATGGCATCCACGATGAGGATAAATGTTTTTGTCCAGGCCAGCGGGCCGAACAGCTTGCCTTCCTGGCCGGTGAGCAGGAATACCGGCAGGAAAGAGGTTATGACGATCACGGTACTCCAGAACACGCTGGGCCCCACCTGCTTGGCAGCCTTCTCGATGATCCGGATTCTATCTTCTTTTGATAATTTCATGTTGAGTTTCTTCTTGAAAGACTACAGTTAATCCTCCCATGGTTTGCCCTTGCTCGCGTCAGCCAGATGGCGGTAGGAGTTTTCTACCATCACAATCGCATCGTCCACGATCACACCGATTGAAAGGGCAATGCCGGTAAGCGACATGATATTGGAAGAGATACCGAAGGCGTTGAGCAGTATAAAGCCAATGGCGACTGACAGGGGCAGCTGAATTATGATGACCAGTGCGCTGCGCCAGTGGAAGAGGAACAGAAACACAATCACGGAGGCTACCAGCATCTCTTCAATCAGGGTCTTTTTGATGGAGTCCACCGATTCGTTGATCAGGCCGCTGCGGTCGTAAACGATGTTGAACTTCACGCCCTCGGGAAGGCCTTTGGCGACCTCTTCCATCTTCACTTTCACGAGGTCGATCACTTCTTCGGCATTCTCGCCGTAGCGCATCACCACAATGCCGCCCACCGCTTCGCCCTCGCCATTTAGGTCGAAAATGCCCAGGCGGCTTTCCCCTGTCATCTGCACCGAGGCCACATCGCGCACCCGCACCGGTATGGAGTTGTTGGTGGCGATGGCAATGTTCTGGATCTCTTCCGTAGATTGTAAATAGCCTGTGGTTTTGATGATATAGCCGATGTCGGATAGTTCGAATTTACGGCCACCGGCTTCGTTATTATTGGAGCGGATGGCCTGGATAACCTGCGGCACCGAGAGTTTATAGTAGGTAAGTTTATTAGGATCCAGCGTGATCTGGTATTGCCTCTGGAAACCGCCAAAGGAGGCCACTTCGCTGACGCCTTTCACGTTCTGCAGCGCAAACTTCACATACCAGTCCTGGACGGCGCGTTGCTCCCCCAGGTCCATGCCTGGGGCGTCCAGGGTGTACCACAGGATATGGCCCACGCCGGTACCGTCTGGTCCCAGGGTAGGGGTGACGTCTTCCGGCAGCATGTTGCCAACAGAGTTGAGGCGTTCCAGCACGCGGGTCCTTGCCCAGTACACATCTGTTTCGTCTTCAAAGATGACGTAGATAAAGCTCATGCCGAACATGGAGCTGCCCCGCACATACTTCACTTGGGGCAAACCCTGCAGGTTGGTTACGAGGGGGTAAGTGATCTGGTCTTCGATAATCTGTGGGCTGCGGCCCATCCATTCGGTAAAAACGATCACCTGGTTTTCAGACAAATCCGGGATGGCATCCACCTTGTTTGTCTGTACTGAATACAAGCCCCATCCGAATAGAACCGCCGAGATGAGCAGAACGATATACCGGTTACGGAGCGAAAGAGAAATTAACTTCGCAATCATGTGAATTTGAATTAACCTTAACAGGAAAGAAGGAGCTACTGAAAAGCAGCAAGTATAGAGTGAGGCCAACGTATAAGTATGATCTGAGTAGCCTGAATCTTTATAAAAGACACAGCTACGCCAGTCACATTATGGCATCCACAATCTGTAAGGTCAAATCAGGAAGGTTTGCAACAGCACAGGTATGTCGCGGGTAATAGGGGGGGATTTATACAGCGCGTAGGTAGACGCTTGTTCTGCTTCAGGAGCAAATAGCTGAAGTATAACCACTTTAAAAGCGGCTACAAATTTCAGGTCTAAGGCTTTGGTAAGAAGTTGTGCGTTGGAATCTGAGGCGGCATCAGCTTGCTCCAGGTGGAGCGTGTGGTCATCGCAGCAGGCGGATGCAGAATCGTCTGAGCCAGGCACGTTATGGCAGGATGGCAGTTTTTGTTGCTGCTGTTCCATCGGGCAATCTGCCTTGGCTCCGAAAAAGGAAAGATCCTCTAACTCACCCTCACACAAATGCATGCCCACCGAGATGCCGGTCGAAGAGACAAGCACCACGAAGGTCAGGACAAGTAGGATCAGGTGACGGATCAGCTTCATAGTGTGACTTAAACTTTTGCAAAGATAAAGCATATGTAACAGAGTTTGTTACATAAATAGCGGAATGTTTTATAAATTCTTTGCGAAACAACCCATCAGGCGTATGATCGCGCGGATGGATTATAATTTAAATAAGAGCTATTATGAGGTTTCTGACAACAGGGAAATGCTTACTCCCTTTTGTTTAATACTGCTTGAAGATTATCTACACTGCCGTGTGTTGTGTCCATAAGATACGTTGGCAGATAGAAACTTCCTGGCTTATTGTGGGAAAACTCATTCCGACTGAAACCAAACCTTTAACAACCATCCTGTAAAACTTGCAGCACTCAGCTTAAATTGCATAACAGCCTGGGAAGGACGAAGATACAATTTCCCGGAGTGCAGAATCTTTCTTGGAGGCATACAGGGCGGATGATCAGGCAGAACCTGTTCTGGGCCTTCATCCACAATCTAATAGGCATTTCCATCACGGCTGGGATACTCACCCGCTACAAGGCTTCCTGCTAAATCCGATGAGAGTAGGAGTAGCCATGATATTGAGTTCTGCGTCAGTGATGACCAACAGTTTGCAGCTAAAGGCGCAGAAAATATAGAGGAGCAAGATAAATAAGTAAAAAATAAGAAGGATTGTGTAACAGACCACACTTAGGCAGGTGCTGTTTTTGTAGTGATAAAAATAAAGTAAGAAAACTAGCTATACAAAAGGATAAAGCAGCTACAGTTTAAAACCAAAATCAATTGCGGAGGCTGTGTTTCTAATGTGCCCCCAGTACTTAATGCTACTGAGGGTGTTTGCGAGTGGAGTGTGGATACAGCCAATAAAGACAAAGTTCTCCCCGTGAAAACAGGTTCTTTATCTGCCAGTGAAATTATTGCCACTGTCGAAAGAGCTGGTTTTAAGGCACAGACACTGTAAGTGTACAATAGCTGGTGCTTACGCGCCAGCTATTTTGCTAAATTTTTCCGCTTACTTTATATTTAGCTCATAATCTTATTCAGAGGCTGCTCCTTTGCTCTCTGATGCGTGCAGCGATTATTTCCAAAACAGCTACTATTTCCTCCGGGTCAGGCAGCGTACCATATACCAGAGAACGAAACTCTTGTAGGTAAGCCGTAGCCAGAGAGCCCCAAGTTCCTCTCACGTCGGCGAACAGAAGGCAGGCATCCAACGGCTGCATGGCCCAGCCCCCCTGAAACTCACTATTGCGGGCATCATCAGCCTGCACGGCCTTGATCATTTGAAAGAAGCCCTCGCTGTGCAGAAAGGCGGTCACTGCGGGTGCTTTTAGCATGGTGTGCAGGTCATATACGTGGCGGATCTTGCTACCTAATTCATCTACCGGGTTTTCGGCATAAGAGGTCCGCACCAGGGCCAGCACTTTCTCTGTGAAGGTGCGTTCCAGGCTGACCACATTCACTTCAAAAGGCTCAAGCCCGTACTGGCGGATCATATCCAGCAAGCCACGTTGAGCCATAAACTGGCTGATGTAGGTCTTGATCGGCATCAGCTGGTGTGGATTAGGGCTGGCAAAGGAGTTGATCTCCACCAGAATCCTGTCGGTCGCCTGGCCATAGTCTCCCTGCACGGAGGCCCCGTAGTCGTGCAGCGTCTTTCGGAAGCGGGAGCCCTTGCTGGTCCGGTGCGGATCATCTACCTCAACCATATCCTTTGTGATCTCTTTTGAGATTTTGCGGATTAGCTGCATGACCTGATTGTTGGTCATGCCTTCGGGCGCGTTGATAGCTAGATCGATGTCCTCTGAAAAGCGCTCAATCAGGTTGTAGGCCTTGGACAGGGAGGTGCCGCCCTTGAAGATGGCCTGCTCCACGTAGGGGGAGTGGGCCAGCCTATAGAGCACCAGCGTCACCCAGTAGTCTTTCTCCACATACACATCCCTGATCTGCAGTGCCTCTGCCGTGGCCGTGATGGCGTCCCGGAACACCTCCGGGTTTTGGTGCAGGTTCATATAATATTCCAGTCTTTTCTGTTGGGCAAAATGCTCTCGCTAATGCCCAGTTTGTATTTAGTCAGCGGGTTGAGTGACTGCTTTAGCCTGTCTGCCTCCTTAGCATATCCCAGCTGCTCCAGCAGGGCTCCCAGCAGGGCACGGGTAGCTGGGTTGTAGTCCAGCGCCAGCTCTATAAGACGTGATGTGTCACGCTCAGTCAGCTTCCTGATGTACTCCAGTAAAATGAGGATGGTCTTTTTGTTGTTACGGTCCGGAATCTTCTTGTAACCGCGCAGGGCGTCCAGGATTTGAAGCTTGTCTATGTCGGACTCCTTGAAGCTGGTGGGGCTTTGGACATAACGGATCTTGGTCTTCCCGACGCTGGTGACCCGCCGCTGCTTGCGGGTCACCAGCGTCACCTCCCGGGGGACCTGCGTGGTCAGGCCCAGCTGGTTGTAAAGCCCCAAACCGCTCTCGTACCCTTTGACTTTTCCCTTGGAGGTGCTCAGGCTCTTGATGATCTCTTTTTCCGAGGGTTTTACTTTGCCAAACAGGGTTTCCTTTGGCTTGTAGTAGCGGCCTTTAGCCAGCCGGTTGATCACCCCTTGCCTGACCAGGCGGCTGAGTGCCGCTGCCAGGGCCTCCAGCTGGCTGTCGCTTACCTGAAAATCGGCGTAAGTCAGCAGCTGCCCGGGCTGTGCCTGCTCGATTCTTTCCCGGACTTTCTGCATAATGCTCATCACTTCCTTTCTAAGTTGTGCACTGGTTTAGCCTAATGGTTCTATAAAGGTAGTAGCTTAGCTATTACATGTCAAGTTTTTTTGTTATTAAACTTGACAAAATAAAAGAAAGTGCTTTAAAAGGAGCCTCTTAAATCATCCAGGACGCTTTTCAAGCTTACCACCTCTGCTTGCAAAACGCTTATCTCACCATCTAATGCTTCACTACTGATTTCAATATTCGATTTTTCGAGTTTAGAGTCAGCTATCTCCGCTTCAAAAGTTTGCTTTATCCTATCTTGCAATTGAATCTTTAACTCTACTTGCATCTCGTCAATGCGCGAAATAGATCTCTGGCAAGCCTCTACTTTATCAGAAAAGGTCAATACATCCTGACCATGTTCAACCAAGAGAAATAAGCTGCTCTTGGTAAAGACCTCCAATAGGTTAGTTTCAGAAAGCACAGACCGAAGCTCAGCCCCCTCGAAAAGCGTTCCCACAGCTGACTTCGGTATATATTTCACTCGAGCATAATGAGGTCTTATCAGATGGAAGTATTGATCTACCTCAGGTAGAATTTGGTAACTTACTCCCGCTATTGTTATTTGCCCCAGTGTAGGAAGGTCGGCCTGCTTCTTCAGCCAGTAACCTTTCTCTACGAATGCCCGCGCAAAGCTTGCCTCTAACTCTTTGCCAGTCTCCAGGAACTCTGCACGCAGTGTGTTCACCATTTCATAATGGCCGTATTCGAAGTTCCTGTGGAAAGGGTTTGAGCGGCTTTTACCAGTTATGAGGTCATAAGTTTTATCAGCAAAAGCTATAAGATTTGTTAGGATTTGCATCCTGTTCTCTACTCTTTCCTGTAATCGTTGTGCTTTCCTCTCCGCACTATCTTTCTCCTGTTGGAGCCCGTGAAGCTGCTGGGTTAATTTTGACAGGTTTTCTTTTAACTCGGTATGAGCAGCTATTCTTCTTTTCTCTTCAGCCTTTCTTTGCTCCAGGATTCTGGCCTGTGCGGCCCTGCGTTTTTCGGCTTCATTTTCTTGTTCCCTTTCAAGGAGGGCTCTTCTGTTTCTTTCCCGGGCAACGGCGAGTTCCACTTCTCTCTTCTCCTTCTTCGCATCGTGAAAGTAGACTTTATAGCTTACGGTATCAAAGGTCAGGTCGGAAAGGGTAACATAAGTCATTTCCCAGGTATCCATTATCTCAAGCCCCTGCCGGTAATACTTCTTGTAGTAGCACTTCAGCACCAGATCGTTCTCAAGATCTGATTTCCTGCTACATTCCTCGTCGAAAACATAAGCATTATGGTGATTGGTAAAGATCACATCATTATAGGTTAGCTTTCTGACATCATCATCCAGGCTGAACTTATGAAACACCCAGGGTATATAGCTGCCCTCTTCCTGATAGAAATGCTGCCTGCCGGTAATCACACTCAGCCAGGTGGTGGAAAGCTGCAACTCAATAGCCACGCGCTTATCCTGGAAAGAGGCATTGATGTCAGGCTTACGCCACTCCTTTTCAATGAGCTTGCTTTTAACAACCTTTTCTATCTCAACAGAGGATACCCCCTTTTTAAACAACCTGTTTTTGTTCAGGTAAGCAGCGATCTGTTCCTTGAGGTGAATGTGCAGTGCGCTCTCTTTGGCACCATTGTATTTGATGCGGTCAACCTCCTCCCGTGTGTATACATGGTTGGTTTTTATATGGCAGGCTGCGCTATCTTTTAGATGAGCGAAGTGGAAGCTGTCCTTTTTACTTTTTCCGCTGTTAAAATTCCCACCCCTGATCCTGATCAGCTGCTTGCAGTAATAGCAGACGTACAGCGGCTCCCGGTAACCTTGAATAGCTTTCTGTAACTCTGAGCGGTGCTCTGTGATTTCATCTAAAGGCTTTTTAAAAAAAATATATGCGCTCACTTGCTCTCCTGTTTCATAATTCAGGACATCTTCAATGGTCAGTTTTCCTACTTGTCTCATAAGCCTCAGTTGATGAGGGAGTAGAACATAAAATTTATGAAGTTGTGTTAAATCCTCTAGTGCTGAAAATAGTGGCAATACTGATACCATCGGTTGTACCATTGAGTAACATTTGCAAGTATTTAAGTACTTGCTTAAATACTTATCATTTATTAAATTTGCTTGACAGAAATTGCTATGGAAGAAGAGAAGTTATGTATTCGGGTTTACACCAATAAAGAAAGACTGCAACTATGCTCTGATCGGCTGGAGACTGCAGCCGGTATGATACAGACCCTGAGCCAGGTCTTTAGCCTGGCAGGGAGTGAGACAAGGCTTAAGCTACTATACCTGTTGGAGCAGGAGGAATCGCTGTGCGTCTGTGATCTAAGCGACGTGCTGCAAATGACCATGCCCGCTGTCTCGCAGCACCTGCGCAAGCTCAAGGATGCTAACATCATCCAAAGTAAGAAGGTAGGGCAGACCGTGTTCTATTCCCTAAAGCAGGAGCGCCAGGAAGTAATAAAGCCCCTGTTGGAGCTAATCATCAGGGAAATAGAAATAAAAACAAACTAAGTGAAATGAGAAATACTTCATCTAAGCTTGCGGGTAGCAGCATAGTGGCTGCATTTACGGCCTCTCTTTGCTGCATCACACCGCTGCTGGCCGTAATGGTAGGTGCCACAGGGGTTGCTTCTTCTTTTGACTGGGTTGAACCACTCAGGCCGTATCTGATAGGCATTACCATCGCAGTCCTGGGCTTGGCGTGGTATCAACGTCTGAAACCGGGCAGGTCAGCCTCTAGCTGCGACTGTGAGCAAAATGATAAGTTCTCATTCTGGAAGTCGAACAGGGTGTTGCTATTGGTGAGTTGCCTTGCGTTGCTTCTGCTTACCTTCCCAAATTATGCAGGTGCTTTCTATGGGCAAACAAATCCGATAGCCAACGGTGCCGAGGGCGACATTAAGCAGACAATGGAACTGAAAGTGGAGGGAATGACCTGTGCGGGCTGTGAGGCGCAGGTGAGCCAGGTGATAGGCGAGGTGCCGGGAGTCTTTCATGTGAGCACCTCGTACAAGGCTGGAAGCGCCACCATCTCCTACGACAGCACAAGGGTGAAGCCCTTGGATATCCTACAGGCGGCTAAAAAGACGGGCTATACAGTGGAGGTAGCTAAGAAGAAGTAAGCATGGGAGAGACTAGTCTAAGCTCAGTTATCACCTGTCCGGAGTGCGGGCATCGAAAGGAAGAGCAGATGCCCACAGATGCCTGCCAGTACTTTTATGCGTGTGAAAAGTGCAAGAAGCTTCTGAAACCGAGGCCAGGGGACTGCTGCGTGTACTGCTCCTACGGCACAGTCCCTTGCCCGCCTATTCAGCAAAGCAGAAGCTGCTGCTAGGTTGTTTATCACTATTTTTATCATTGGATAGTGTAAACCAGCAGAATTTGCAGCGTAGAACGCTCGAGCTATAGATTAGCACCAGCTAACTCTTAATCTTTTAGCAAGTACCATCTTAAAGGCGTAAACTAACGTAACATTATATTGGCCCTTTCAAGGGATCATTATAGGAATAATTTCAACATCCGCAATGCCATTGCATTATTTTTTCTCTTACCTTTGCACTGAATGAGGTTTATACTCTCCATATTGATTCTGCTATTGCTCACGCTTTCCCTGAAACCATGCATGGACAGGGCAAGTGCGGTTTCGAGTGAACGGCAGGCAGTGGCTATGGCTGGCACACATCAGGACCATCAGGATAATATTGCGGATGGATGCTCCCCATTTTGCTCCTGCCATTGCTGCCATACCCATTTTCAGGCACAAAGCACAGCCGTAATCGAGCACACCTCCCCACAGCAGGCAATTCAGAAGGTGGATCTGTACAAGAGTAGTTTTATCCCCTTCCTTTCCTATTCCATCTGGCAACCGCCGAAGGTAGCCTAACCCGTTTCCCTTTCTTTTTTGTGAACAGACCTGTACATAACCGGCACTGGTATGTACGTGTCCTTCTGTTCCTGTTTATTCCTTCGAATTCAGAACGCAGTAACCCGACGAGAGCATTCTAAAACATTTTGCCAATCGGAATTGAAAAAAGTAAGCAAGAAAAAAGCCAATAAGAGAAGGAAACCAGGGCAGAGAAATAGGCAACACAACTGGCGGGGGCGGCAACCTAAGTGGCAGAGGCGGCTAAAAATGGCCGTCCTGATTGCTGCCACCCTCCTGGGCGCTTTAGCCGTCATCGCCAAGGCTTACCATTTCTTCTCTGTTCATTTAAAATAACCTAACAGAATTTTGATTTAAAAACTTTAATTATGCTTGACCGCATTATACATTTCTCCATTTACAACAAGTTCATCATCGGTATCTTCACCCTTGCGCTTGTTGTCTGGGGCAGCTATTCCGTCACGCAGCTGCCCATCGATGCCGTACCCGACATCACCAACAACCAAGTGCAGGTGATTACCACCAGCCCCTCCCTGGCAGCCCAAGAAGTAGAGCGCCTCATCAGCTTCCCGGTGGAGCAGACCATGTCCACCATCGCCGATATTGAGGAGGTGCGCTCCATTTCCCGCTTCGGCCTCTCGGTGGTGACCATTGTGTTTGAAGACAATGTGGACATTTACTGGGCCCGCCAGCAGGTGAGCGAGCGGCTCGTGGAGGCCAAAAACATCATACCCCCAGCCATAGGCAGCCCGGAGATGGCCCCCATTTCCACAGGCTTGGGCGAGATCTACCAGTACGTCGTGCATCCCAAGCCTGGTTATGAGAAGCAGTATGACGCGATGGAGCTGCGTACCATCCAGGACTGGATCATCAGACGGCAGCTTCTCGGAACGCCCGGCGTGGCGGAGGTTAACAGCTTCGGGGGCTTTGTGAAGCAGTATGAAGTGGCCATCGACCCTGCCAGGCTCCGCAGCTATAACCTGAGCATCAGTGACGTGTTGGCTGCGATGGAGCGCAACAACCAGAACACGGGTGGGGCTTACATCGACAAAAAACCCAACGCCTACTTTATCCGCAGCGAGGGGCTTATCAGCAGCCTGGATGAGGTCAAGAAGGTCGTGGTCACTAACACTGCCAATGGAACTCCTGTGCTAATCTCTGACATTGCCCAGGTACGCTTCGGCAGTGCCAACCGCTACGGTGCCCTTACGGACGCCACAGGGGAGGCCGTGGGCGGTATTGTGATGCTGCTCAAGGGCGAGAACACCAACCAGGTGGTGGACCGGGTCAAAGAGCGGCTCGAACAGATAAGGAAGTCACTGCCCGAGGGCGTGGAGATCCAGGCGTTTCTCGACCGGAGCGAGCTGATCGGGCGCGCCATCGGCACAGTGGAGAAAAACCTGATTGAAGGGGCATTGATCGTAATTTTCGTGCTGGTGCTCTTCCTGGGAAACTTCCGCGCAGGGTTGGTGGTAGCCTCTGTCATTCCGCTGGCCATGCTCTTTGCCATCATCCTGATGAACCTGTTCGGCGTGACAGGTAACCTGATGAGCCTGGGAGCCATCGACTTTGGCCTTATCGTCGACGGGGCCGTCATCATCGTGGAGGCGACCATGCACCACCTGGGGCTGCGCAGCAAAGGCAGGCTGACGCAGGCGCAAATGGATGAGGAGGTGTACGAATCGGCGCGGAAAATCCGCTCCGCCGCTGCTTTTGGCGAGATCATCATTTTGATCGTGTACCTGCCGATACTCGCGCTGGTTGGTATAGAGGGCAAGATGTTTAGGCCCATGGCGCTGACTGTTTCCTTTGCCATACTCGGGGCCTTCATCCTCTCGCTCACCTACGTGCCCATGATGTCGGCACTGCTGCTGAACAAGAACATTACACACAAGCGCACCATCTCCGACCGCATGATGGATTTCTTCCAGCGGCTCTATACTCCGATCATCCATGGAGCGCTTCGCTTCAAGGCACTTGTTTTGGCCATAGCCGTAGGTTTGTTTGCCCTGAGCCTGGTGCTTTTCTCCCGCATGGGCAGCGAGTTTATCCCCACCCTGGAGGAGGGCGATTTTGCGCTGGAGACAAGGCTGCTGACCGGGAGCTCTTTGTCTGAGACGATTGAAAAAGTAACCTTGGCTTCCCGTATCCTGAAAGAGCAGTTTCCTGAGGTTAAAGATGTGATCAGCAAAATCGGCGCGGCAGAGATACCGACAGACCCCATGCCGATGGAGTCCGCCGACGTGACCATTACCTTAAAAGACAAGGAGGAGTGGACCAGTGCGGAGACACGGGAGGAGCTGGCCAACAAAATGACAGAGGCGCTGGAGGCCATACCGGGAGTTACCTTTGGCGTTTCACAGCCAATCCAGCTGCGCTCCAACGAGCTGATCTCCGGGGTGCGCCAGGACGTGGGCATCAAGATCTTTGGAGAGGACCTGCAGGAGCTGACCCGGCTGTCCCAAGAGGTTGGCAGCATCGTGTCCACCGTGCAGGGGGCCGAGGACCTGTACCTGGAGCAGGTGTCCGGCCTGCCGCAGATCGTGGTGGACATCAAACGGGATCAGATAGCCAGGTTCGGCTTGGACGTGGAGACGGTGAACCAAGCCATCAACGCGGCCTTTGCCGGCCAAAGCGCCGGGATGGTCTACGAGGGAGACCGCCGCTTCGACCTGGTCGTGCGGCTCACGCACGAGAACAGACAGGACATAGCCGATGTGCGGCAGCTCTTTGTCACTACACCGAATGGGGTACAGGTGCCCCTAGAGCAAGTGGCAGACATTGTGTTTCGGCAAGGGCCAAACCAGATACAGCGCGAGGACGCCAAGCGCCGCATCATCGTGGGGTTTAACGTCCGGGGGCGGGATGTCGCCAGCGTGGTGGAGGAGGTGCAGCAGAAAATAGACCGGCAGGTGCAGCTTCCCACGGGCTACTTTGTCACGTATGGGGGGCAGTTTGAGAACCTGCAGGAAGCCAACAAGCGGCTCTCGGTGGCTGTTCCGGCTGCCTTGGCGCTGATATTCCTACTGTTGTATTTCACCTTCGGCTCCGTGCGCCACTCGCTGCTCATCTTCACTGCCATACCGCTGTCGGCCATCGGGGGCGTACTGGCCCTGTGGCTGAGGGATATGCCCTTCAGCATATCGGCCGGTGTGGGTTTCATTGCCTTGTTCGGGGTGGCAGTGTTAAACGGTATTGTGCTCATCGCTGAATTCAACCGACAGCGCAAGGAGCACAATAGCCTGAGCCTGCGGGATGTGGTGCTCAACGGCACCTCCACACGTCTTCGCCCCGTGCTGATGACGGCTGCGGTGGCCTCCCTTGGCTTTTTGCCGATGGCGCTCTCCAACACGGCAGGGGCTGAGGTGCAAAAACCACTGGCCACGGTAGTGATCGGAGGGCTTATCACCTCCACCATGCTGACGCTGGTGGTGCTGCCCGTGCTTTATATTCTCATCGAAGGGTATCTCTCCAGCAGAAAGCAACGCAAAGCAAGTGACAGTGGATTTCCGGCAACCGCGATAGTGACGGTTTTGGCCACGGTTGCCCTGCTTATGGGCAGGGCGCAGCCGGCACAGGCCCAGCAGCAGCATCCGGTAGAAGTGTACACGCTCGATGAGGCCGTTGCCAAGGCAATTAACCGAAACCCCTCCGTAGAGGCCGCCAGGCTTGGCGTCAAGAGGAGCCAGTCGCTCAAAGGGGCAGCCTGGGACATCAATAAGACGCAGCTGCAGTACTCCACCGGTAAGCTACAGTCTGGAGAGTATGACACTGAGGTTTCTGTGTTGCAGACGTTTGCCTTTCCGACTCTTTATGCCAGACAGGCAAAGCTTGCCGGGGAACTCACCCAGGCAAGCAGGATCGGCCTGACCCAGCGCCAGCGGGAAGTCGTCCGCGACGTGAGGCTCAACTACTACGGAATAGTCTATGCACGCTCCCGACTCAGCTTGCTCACCTATCAGGATAGCCTGTACACAGCTTTCCTCCGGGCCGCCCAGGTCAGGCTCCGGACCGGTGAGACTCACCTGCTGGAGCAGGTGACGGCCGAGACGCAGCTGTCGGAAGTGCGCAACAGCGTCTTTCAGGCGGAGGCCGACAGGGCCGTGTTCCAGGAGCGCCTGCAGGCCTTGCTGGCAACCGACACGCTGGTAGCCACGGCAGACACGGTACTCAGCCGCTTGCCCCTGCCAGGCATAACCGAGGAAATGCTGGAGCGGAATCCGCGGCTCCGACTGGCCCGCCAACAGGTCGAGGTGCGGCAGGCGGAAACCAAATTGGAGCGGTCCAGGCTACTGCCGGACCTACAGCTGGGCTATACGAACCGAACCATTGCCGGGAATCATGGAAAAAGGGGGGGAGAGGAGTTCGAGGCGCCCCAGGAGGTGTCCTTCGGCGTGGCCATCCCACTGTGGGCAAAGCCACAGAGGAGTCGTATAGAGGCGGCTAGGATACAGGCAGACGCAGCTCAAATGAACCTACAGGATACACAAAACGAGCTGCGGGCAGACGTAGAGGGTGCACTTCAGCAGGCGCTGAAGCTGCAGGGTAGCCTGGACTATTATGAGCAGACAGCCCTGCCACAGGCAGAGCTAATCATCAACCAGGCTACCCGGGCTTATCGCGCAGGGGAAATTAACTACCAGGACTACATCCTTAGCCTGAACAGGGCATTGGCCATCAGGACCAATTACCTGGATACCCTCTACCAGTACGACAGGGCAGTCATCGAGCTGAACTTCCTGATAGAAAACCAATAATAAAAACTTTAAAGCTGAATTTGTCCCACATGAAAAGGATTCTGAACATAAATCTATTTTTTATCGCAGGCTTACTGTTTTTCTCCTCGTGCAATGAGGAAACTGCCCCTACCCATGAAGCAGAACAGGAGCAGGAAGCTGGCCACGGTGAAGAGGAAAACCCCAACGTAGCGGAACTGACCGCGGAGCAGTACCGGGTGGCAGGCATTGCGCTGGGCAAGCCGGAAATGCGCAACCTCAGCAAAGGCCTCGTTGTGACGGGGCAATTGGAAGTACCACCTCAGAGCACGGCCTCGGTGAGCGCCCCTATGGGGGGATTCGTCAAGGGTACCAGTCTGCTGGAAGGGGAGCGCGTGAAGAAAGGGCAGCTGATCGCCAGGATCGAGAACCCTGATTTTGTGACCCTGCAACAGGATTACCTGGAGGCAAAAAGTAGGTTAGGCTTTATGGAGCAGGAATACCAAAGGCAGAAGGAACTGGCGGAAGAACAAGTAACGGCCGCCAAGACCTTCCAGCAGACAACAGCCGAATACAGAAGCCTGCAGGCACGTGTGCAGGGATTGGAGGAAAAGCTAAGGATTATCGGAGTCAATCCAAGCTCCCTAAGAGCGGGCGGTATTAGCCGTATACTTCCCATATATGCCCCCATTGATGGGTATGTCACATTCATAAACGCAAGTGTCGGCCAGTATGTCGCCCCCACGGATGTGCTGTTCCGGATAGCGGATACAGATAAAATGTTTGTGGAGCTTACTGTATTTGAAAAAGATGTAGCTGCCTTAAAAGTTGGGCAGCCTGTCTGGTACGCCTTGCCAAATGAGCAGGCGGCGCAGCGTGTGGCCACGATTCACCTTATTGGCAAAGAGATAAGCCAGGAGCGAACGATTCAGGTACTGGCTCAGATGAAAGAGCAGGACAAAGAGCTGACTCCGGGGATGTTTGTGAAGGCCAATGTCGAGCTTAACGGACAGCAGGTATTAGCCTTACCGGAAACGGCTGTGGTCCAGGATGCGGGGAATGACTACATCTTCCTCTTCACAGGAGAGGAGAAAGAAGGTGAGGCAGTCATGAAGCGCTTCAGGATGGTACCGATAGAAAAAGGCGTGGCAGAGAGCGGTTACGTGCAGGTGGCGCTTCCTGCCGGTGTAGATACGGCCTCAGCAAATTTCGTCACCAAAGGAGCCTATTCACTGCTCTCGAAGATGCGCAATTCAGAGGACGAGGGCGGACATCATTAAACCTGGACCTGCAATAGGTTTCTCTGCCTGCAGAGAAACCTATTGCAGGCAATCAAAGGGGCTAAGCGCTCAGTATCCGTGCCGTTTTCACTTTCTTCAGGAAGAGAACATGGTGGAAGAGTTAGCCGCAAGAGCTTCTTCCAAGGTAGTGAATAAGTCGTTTATGTCCCGCGCAGGTAACCGAATGAGCTTGTAGAGCGTGCTTCTTCACCGTGTAGTATGTGGAAGAATGAGTGTAAAGTCAAAAATACTATGGATAGTGGCATGGATAGCAGTTGCTATGGTATCCCTATACCCACTGATGCTTTCTGTGGGCAACATCGAGGCGCCACATAAGCAGAAGTCTTGGCTGGGAGAAGTTGTCCTGATAATTCAGGGCAACTTCTCCTTTCAAGATTCAGAGCAATACATCCTCTGGCTGCTGCTTGGGCTCTTATTAGCAATCTTCCTCCTGAGAGTAGCAACCGGTAATAAAAAGCTTCAGGCAATAAGGGAGTTTCAGGTCGTAAGGCAAATCATGGGCCTCATTAAAGTGGGAGAGACTCAGGTTGTTGCCCTACTGCCAAGAATGCTGGGAGCTCCTGGGCAATCAAAGTTCTCATCTGGTCCGGCGCTGGCTGTAGCTAGTACAATGGCAGGCTTGATGAACACGCAAGGGGGCTTTCTTTTTATTGGCGTGGACAAGGACGGCAGCTGTAGGGGAATGGAAGAAGACTATAAGGTTTTGGGAAACTCAGGCCGCGAGAATTTTCGTCAGCACCTCCTGCAGGTGGTAGAAAGCGTGTTGGAACCTAGCTGCTGCGCACTGTTAAAGGTAAGCTTCCAGGTAGTTGAGGGAAAAGACATTTGTCGTATACAGGTAAAACGTGCTTCCTTCCCTGTCTACGTGCACGTGGGTGAGCGCTCGCATTTTTATATCCGGGAGGGCGTAAGCACCCGGGAACTAGAGGTAACAGAGGCCCTGGAGTATATTGAAAGAATGAGCTAGGAAGGCCTCTGAAAGTACAGGGTCACGCAAAAGGCAGCATCTTAAACAGAAGAATTATGAACAGTGAAGACAGCAAGAATAAAGCGATAGAGACGGGTTTCAAGCCCCTGGAGATCACTTCCCCGAGGACAGCGGAAGCACCAGGGCCGAATGTGGGGGCAGAATGCTGCTCTACAGATGGAAGAACAAAAGTTAAGGGGGCTCAGGAGCATGAGGAGGCAGAAGAAGAGGCAAAGGCTTCCTACATCCCCACGGCCATCAGCCTTGTCCTGCTACTGGGAGGCATTTTGCTTGACTACCTGGACACCCCTTGGTTTACAGGTTACCTTCGTTTTGCAGTTTACAGTATAGCCTATGTGCTGGTGGGCTGGCGGGTGGTGTGGCATGCCATCAAAAGCCTGCGTTCCAGCTTCTTCAATGAGTTTTTCCTGATGAGCATGGCTACGTTGGGTGCCTTCTATATTGGCGAATATGCAGAAGGAGTTGCTGTGATGCTTTTCTATGTCATAGGTGAGCACTTCCAGGAAGCAGCTGTGCTGCGCTCCAGGCGTTCTATCAAGGCACTCATCGACAACAGGCCGGATGAGGTTGGGCTCGTGACCGCTAATGGGGTATTGACGGTGAAGGCGAAAGAGGTGCAAGTGGGGGATGTAGTACAGGTGAAGGCCGGCGAAAAGGTGGCTTTGGACGGGGAGCTGCTCTCTGAACGATCCTCCTTCAACACCGCCGCCCTGACAGGCGAGTCTAAACCAGATACTAAAAAGCAGGGCGAGACGGTGCTGGCCGGGATGATTAACCTGGACCGGGTAATCGAGCTGAAGGTAACTTCTGCTTATGAAAACAGTGCCCTTTCCAAAATATTGCAGCTGGTGGAGGAGGCCGGTAGCCGCAAGGCCAAAACGCAGCAGCTTATCACCCGTCTGGCCAAAGTGTACACGCCTGTTGTCTTCTTCCTCGCCCTTGGCCTCACTTTCATCCCCTACTTCTTCGTGGAGGCTTATGATTTTAATCAGTGGCTCTACCGGGCGTTGGTCTTCTTGGTCATCTCCTGCCCCTGCGCGCTGGTGATATCCATCCCGCTCGGCTACTTCGGGGGCATCGGAGCCGCCTCACGTAACGGCATCCTGTTTAAGGGGGCTAATTTCCTGGACCTAATGACGCAGGTAGACACGGTAGTGATGGACAAGACCGGCACGCTGACCGAGGGGGTATTTAAGGTACAGCGAGTAGAGACATTACTGGATGATAAGGCCTGGTTCCTGGAGGCTGTAGCCGGACTGGAGAGTAAATCCACGCACCCGATCGCCCAGGCTATTGTTTCAGAAGTGGGGCTGACCTACCAGAGCCTCTCGGTGAGAAACGTGGAGGAGATTTCCGGTCATGGACTGAAGGGCCAAGTGGAGGGCAGGCAGCTGCTGGTGGGAAATACCCGATTGCTGGATAAGTACAGTATTGTCTATGATTCCAGCGTGAAGGAGATAGTGGAAACGATCGTGTTGGTGGCCGTAGACGGAACCTATGCAGGTTACATCACCATTGCTGATAAAGTTAAAGAGGACGCTCCCTTGGCTGTGAGGAGAATGCGTGAGCTGGGGGTGAATAAGCTGGTGATGCTTTCCGGTGACAAGGAGAGCATCGTGCAGAAGGTTGCTGGTGAGCTGCAACTGGATGAGGCATATGGAGGCCTACTGCCGCAGGATAAAGTAAGCGAAGTGGAGAAGCTGAAAGCAGAGGGCAGGACAGTTGCCTTCGTGGGCGACGGAATCAACGATGCGCCGGTGATCACACTGGCCGATGTGGGCATGGCTATGGGGGGGCTTGGCTCGGACGCAGCCATTGAGACGGCGGACGTGGTGATCCAGACAGACCACCCTTCCAAGATCGCTACGGCCATCGACATTGGCAAGAAGACCAAGCAGGTCGTGTGGCAGAACATCACGCTGGCCTTCGTGGTGAAAGCCATCGTGCTGATCTTGGGGGCTGGCGGCCTGGCCAGTCTATGGGAGGCCGTGTTTGCCGACGTGGGCGTCGCTTTCCTGGCCATACTGAACGCAGTACGGATCCAGCGAATGAAGTTTAAATAAGCATAATAGTCATCTTTGTGGTGTGGCTCATGTATTTTCATTGGAAGCTACTGGTAACTTCCTGTTTAAGCGAAGAGGCTGGCTGGCTGTGCTGGACTTGGCTTTAAGGACACTCAAGCGCCACGCATATTGGTTTGAAGAGAGCGAGCGCTCTTTACTACCCTGGAGTGCTACCTAGTTGCCAGTAGGCACGTAACCTGCAAGAAGGTATTAATCTAGGCTATACAACAACATCGAAGATCAATGGAGAAGCTCAAAATAGAAATCCCCCTCCTTTTACCCCAAGTGCCGGATGAAAAAGACCGCTGTGTACGTGAGCTAATGGACCGGCTGCAGGGCCGGGAAGGCATAGAAAGCGTGCATGTCTCCAACGGGCAGGAGGATGGCGTGCCGCAGCTTTGCTTTCACTATAATCCGGAAGAGATTTCCATGGCCCGCATCGAGGCGCTGGCCAGGCAAACTGGAGCTTCACTGGCTGAAAAAATTGGGCATAGGCTCCTGGCAGTAGACGGTATTCGCCATGCTCGCCATGCCCGCCACCTAGAGCAGGCTTTACAACAGTCAGAGGGGGTGATTCAGGCTTCCGTTGCCCCCACAGGCATGGTGCGACTAGAGTTCGATAGGTCCAGCACCAGTGAAGGAGAAATTATCTCTACTCTAAGGAAGGAAGGCGTGAATGTTCTGGACGCCTCTGTTAGTGCTGAAGACTATACACGCCAAACTGGAGGTCGTGTAGCGGAGGCAGAAGCAGAAGGGCACCAAAGGTTAAAAAAGAAAATGGAGCCAGGCAGCGACCACACGCACGAGCATGGGGGCATCTTTGGCAAGAACACCGAGCTGATCTTTTCCATTATCTGTGGTGTGCTGTTAGGTACGGGCTTCGGCTTGAGCTTCGTGGAGGGTGCGGCGGATTGGGTAAGCCTCTCGCTCTACATTGGAGCCTACTTTTTTGGAGGCTTTTTTACCACCAAGGAGGCGGTGGAGGAGATACTTAAAAGGAACTTTGAGATAGACTTCCTGATGCTGGTGGCAGCTATCGGGGCCGCTATCCTGGGAGAGTGGGCCGAGGGGGCGCTGCTGCTGTTCCTCTTCAGCATGGGGCACGCCCTGGAGCATTATGCTATGGACAAAGCCCGCAAGTCCATTGCAGCGCTGGCGGAGCTGGCGCCCAAAACAGCCTTGCTCAAACGGAATGGCAAAACCGAAGAGGTGGGCATCGAGACTCTTCGCTTGGGCGATGTGATCGTGGTGAAGCCTAATAGCAAGATTTCGGCGGACGGGGTGGTGGTCAAAGGACGCAGCAGCGTGAACCAGGCTCCTATTACGGGCGAGAGTGTGCCTGCGGATAAGCTGCCGGTAGAGGACCCGGAGCAGGACTTTGGGCCGGATAGTGAGATCAGGGCCGAAAGCCGCGTGTTCTCCGGGACTATCAACGGGAATAACACGTTGGAAATAAAAGTGACCAAAGAAGCAAAGGACTCCACTTTATCACGCCTGGTACAGCTGGTGAACGAGGCTCAAACCCAAAAGTCCCCCACCCAGCGCTTTACCGATAAATTTGAGAAGCACTTCGTGCCCTCCGTACTCCTGCTGGTGCTGCTGCTGAACTTTGCCTTTTTGGTCGTCGACGAACCGTTCAGAGCGAGCTTTTACAGGGCGATGGCCGTGTTAGTGGCAGCCAGTCCCTGCGCCCTGGCCATTTCCACGCCAAGCGCCGTACTGAGCGGCGTAGCGCGCGCCGCTCGCGGAGGTGTCCTCATTAAAGGAGGCCGCCCATTAGAAGACCTGGGTGTGCTGACCGCACTGGCCTTCGATAAAACCGGCACACTGACAGAAGGCAAACCTAAGCTCACGCACGTTATTCCAGTTAGTGACATACAGGAGCATGATCTCCTGAAAAAAGCCGTCGCCGTGGAGGCGCTGAGTAACCATCCGCTGGCCAGGGCTATCGTCAGGGACGGAAAGGGAAGGTTGAAAGGCATGCCTGTTCCCAATGCGGAGGACCTAGAGGCTGTGCTGGGGAAAGGCATCAAAGCCTCCCTCGAGGGGAACAGGATTTATATCGGCAACCTGGAGCTCTTCGAGGAACTGGATGCCGTAAAGCCTGGAGAGGAGCTGATAGACAGAGTGCAGGCTTTGGAGGCAGCGGGAAACACCACCATGCTGGTGCGCGAAAATGACCGCTATATCGGTATACTGGCCTTGATGGACACGCCGCGTGCAGCGGCAAAGGCCACCTTGGAGGAGCTCAGGAAGATAGGTATCAAGCGGATGATCATGCTCACCGGCGACAACCAGAAGGTAGCGGACGCAGTGGCTGCGGAAATCGGCCTCACTGACGCCTGGGGTAGCCTGTTGCCTGAAGAGAAGGTGAACGCCATAAAAGAGCTTCGCCAAAAAGAGAGCAAAGTAGCGATGGTGGGGGACGGGGTAAACGATGCCCCGGCTATGGCCAACAGCACGGTTGGCATCGCGATGGGGGCCGCTGGGTCGGATGTGGCTTTGGAAACCGCCGACATTGCCCTGATGTCCGACAAGCTGGAGAACCTTCCCTTTGCCATTGGGCTGAGCCGCAAGTCCAGGAGCATCATCAAGCAGAACCTTTGGGTAAGCCTGGGCATAGTGGCGCTTTTGATCCCCGCCACCATTCTGGGCCTCGCTAACATCGGCGTGGCGGTGCTGATTCATGAGGGGTCTACCCTGCTGGTAGTCTTCAACGCCTTGCGGCTTCTGGCATATCAGAAAAAGTAACCCTGCGATGCTGATCAAAAATAAATACCTGCCGGCTTGCTGCTTAGCAAGACCAAATAGGAGCTACTAGCCATCGTATAGGCAGCTTATTAGGAGAAGTACTAGCGGACATGTTCAACGTATCCGAAAAAAACTAAGCCTGGCGCTGCACCTGGCTGCCGGGGTCGTGCTGGCAATGATCGGTATAGAATTAGTGCCTTAGCCTGAGGCTGATCCGCCTTATATACCTATTCTGGCAACTATGTGGAAAGTAGTTGTTGCCGATGTGGGTGTAGCTTTTTTTGGTTAAATTTAAATGTTATGAGAATCTAACGGATGAGGTGTTGATTTTCTGGTAAACCTATACATTCCCCACCAGGCGAATGGAGCAAGTACAAAGACACTTGCCATTCCTGGGAAATAACTGTCGCCTCCATTCGTGAAGAATGGAAAAATAAAATGAGCGAGTTCTGTAATACCCATAGCTGCAAAAAAGGTCCAGGCTAAATAATATCCAAAGGCATACCCCCTGCCATGGAGAAATGGAATGGACAACCAAGCACCTACAGATGTAAGCACAAGCAAAGTTATAGGTACAGAAGTTATTTCAGAAACCGGAACCCTTGTAAGGTCGAAAGTCAGGCAAAAATCCCGAAAAAAGTTTCTTCTATTCTATGGACCAGGAATAAGCAGAAGGTTACCCAAAAATTGAATTTTTATAGATGAGAAATCTGGATTTGTGGGCATAATTAGCCATAAAATAAATCAACCTTAAAACCGGAGGTAAAAATAACCGTAGGCCATATGCCAAAAGAAATATAACCCAGGGTAAGAATAACTATTGTAATAATAAAGGCAGTAATAGTTATAGATGTCTTTACCCTCATGTTTTGCATTGGTTTAAACCCAAAGCCAATGCACAGACTTTTCTCGAAATAATTTAAATTTAACAAAGATTTAAATTCCTTATTTATAGCTTCAATGGAAAAATATGATGCAGTTATTATTGGCTCCGGCCCTGGGGGTTATGTATGTGCCATCCGATGTGCCCAGCTTGGTCTCAAGACAGCCCTTATAGAAAAATACAGCACCCTTGGCGGCACCTGCCTGAATGTGGGGTGCATACCGTCTAAAGCGTGGCTGGAGGCATCGGAGCACTACCATAGGCTAGTGCATGACTTCCCGAAGTTCGGGGTGACTTTTGAGAATCCTGCTGTGGACATCGCTAAGATGAACGGGCGCGTGAAAGCAGTGGTAGAAGAGATTATCAATGGGGTTTCCTTCTTAATGAAAAAGAACAAAGTGACCGTGTATCAAGGGACAGGCACGATCAAAGATAAAAACACTGTTAAAATCACCCAAGAATCCGGTACACAAACTATAGAATCCGCTAATATCGTCATAGCCACAGGCTCAAAACCCAGTTCCCTTCCTAATGTCGCGCTGGATAAGGAGCGGATCATAAGCTCTACGGAAGCGCTATCCTTAACAGAAATCCCTAAACACATGATCGTGATCGGAGGGGGAGTTATTGGGGTGGAGCTTGGATCAGTCTTCAACCGCTTGGGGGCCAAAGTAACGGTGGTGGAATATATGGACACCCTGATTGGCGCAATGGATTTGGCACTGGGCAAAGAACTGCAGCGGTCTCTCCGGAAGCAGGGGATAGAATTTCTTTTGCAGCACAAGGTAACAGAGGTGATACGTACTGGTGAAGAAGTGACGGTGACCGCGCAGGCGCTTGAATCTAAGGAAGAAATTTCCCTGACAGGAGACTACTGCCTGATGGCGGTAGGCCGCAGGCCTTATACCACTGATTTAGGGCTAGAGAATATTGGCATCGGGACAGACGGAAAGGGCATGATACCGGTGAATGAACAACTGCAGACAGCTGTTCCAGGCATTTATGCCATAGGAGATGTTATAAAGGGCGCTATGCTGGCGCATAAGGCCAGCGAAGAAGGTGTTTTTGTGGCAGAAACCATAGCAGGCCAGCGACCCCTCATTAACTATAACCTTATCCCCAGTATCGTGTATACAGCGCCGGAAGTGGCCGGAGTAGGCGTCACGGAAGAGCAGCTCCGGGAGCAGGGCATCGCCTACAAGGTGGGTTCTTTCCCGTTCAAAGCAAATGCCCGGGCCAAGATAAGCATGGATACGGACGGCTTTATCAAGGTGCTGGCATCCGCGCAAACAGACGAAATACTGGGTGTGCATATGATCGGTCCCCGTATCGCCGATACCTACGTGGAGGCCGTCGTGGCCATGGAGTACAGGGCTTCTGCAGAGGACATCGCACGCATGACGCACGGACACCCTACCTTCTCAGAGTCTTTCAAAGAGGCTTGCTTGGCGGCCACAGGGGGCAGGGCTGTTCACATGTAACGGGAAGGTGATAGTCTCCTTTGAATTACACGCGCTCTGCAGCCCGATGGACTTGCGTCACGCTCCCGTTGCATCGCTCTCCAAAGAGGATCGATCCAGGCTCAGAGCTTATTTTGCTTCAGTATACCATATAGGATATGCCATGTTAATACTTGCTACATGGCCTTTGCAACAAAATAATAGACCCTACTATGTCCCACTGGCCAGCCTTGATTAATGACCAAGCTAACTGGCAGCGTTGGTTTAGGAATGGAACAATCAAGGGTCGTCATGGTGTTCTATCGGAAAAACGACATGACAGGAAGACATTTTATGAAATCCATCAGCTTCGCTCTAGTTGTCTTTGCTGTTGCTCTCAGCATGGGCTTTGTCCTCAAAGGCAGCGGCAAAGGCAGCGGCTCTCCCCCAGTAAAAGCAGAAACAAACCTGCATAAAGCGGCTGTAATATCAGAGAGTCCTGTTGACAAGAGTGCTTCTGTCACTGATTCCGCTCCCAAGGCTGTGTTTGAGCAGTATGTAGAGGGCTCCTATAAAGAGGCAGGTTTAGAGTTGATGGGGCTCTCGCTCGAAACATTCAGAGAAGCAGTTACGGGGTATCATAATCTGATGTCAACGGACTCTTTATCACAGAATAAGGCATTGATCACCATTGTGGATTTTAACCAGTCCAGCAAAAATCGTCGTCTGTGGGTCATTGACTTGGCTACAAACAAAGTGGTGTACAATACTTGGGTAGCTCATGGGCAAGGCAGCGGTGGAGAATTCGCAACTACCTTTTCTAACGTTCCTAACTCGTACCAGAGCAGCTTAGGATTTTATCTTACCCAAGAGACCTATGTCGGCAAGAATGGGCTCTCGCTAAAGCTGACAGGATTAGACGCTGATTATAATTCAAATGCCTTGGGTAGGTATATTGTGGTGCATGGAGCAGCCTATGCCAGCGAAGGCTTTATCAAGGCCAATGGCCGCTTGGGTCGCAGCCAAGGTTGTCCTGCCCTTCCTGTGGAGGTAACCAAACCTATCATTGATACAATCAAAAATAGGACAATATTATACGTAGACGGTCCCTCTAGTGGCTATACTTCTCCTTTCCTAGATATTGAGCAGGCAGCTCTGTGCTTGAGTGCTGACAAAGATGGAAAGGGTCATCTTCAGGTTTGATGTGTTCTTCTCTTGGGCTATCAGGTATTGGAAATACAATTGGTATAGAAAAAATCGATTAACCCACAAGCCTGAACGATAGTACTTGTAGGTAGTGGGCATCAAAACTCTTTAGTAGGCATAATATATCCATGTTCCCTTCTATACTTTAACCATATAAAAGGGAGCTTATGTGCTATAAGATTATTCGGGGCAGGGAATCTCTGTCGGTTCGATTTGGGCCATGATAGCGTAGAATGGAGGCAATGTGCCTGTATCGTGTATCGTGCCCTTCGTCTCGTGCGCTATCTGGTTCCTCTACGTAACAGACAGAGTCTAGTCTACCCAGAAATGCCAGGTATGTACGTCCGGATGGTTCATAAAGTCCATTTTCCTGGGCTGACACTTCTTTAATCTTATGAGCCCGGCACCATTTGCGACAGCAGGCTATCGGCCTTGAACATCACCATTACCAAGGTAGTGGTGATGTTCTCAAACCCGCCGCTCTTTCCTCCAAAGCGGGGAGAATAATATTGTAGCTTGCTTTATATCAAGCCACAAGAACTGCGTTGTGCGCATTCAAAACTTTTTTGTCAACTACTGTGGTGGGGTGTGTGAAACCTTAATGTGGTGCTATCTTCCCGAAGCTGTATCCCTAACAATATGATAGTCGTCCCGTACAAATTACACCACAATAAAAGCTAGACACTAATTGATAGATAAGCCTATGCCACAGGGACACGCTGTATCTGCAAGCAGCCAAAATAAAGGCCGGCTTAAACTGGTACTAGCCTTTACATCGCTGTATTTGATTGTTGAGGTGGTGGGAGGCATTTTAACAGGGAGCCTTGCCTTGCTTGCTGATGCCGGCCATATGCTAACGGACGTGGGAGGGCTTGCTTTTGCGCTCTTCGCCATTATACTGGCAGAGCGGCCTGCCTCCCCTGCACGCACCTACGGCTACTATCGTGCTGAGATATTGGCTGCGCTTGCCAATGCGGTGGTTCTGATTGGCATCTCGCTTTATATCCTCTACGAGGCTTATCAGCGCTTTCTTGACCCACCAGAGGTAGAGAGCAAAGCCATGCTGCTGGTAGCAGTAGTCGGTTTAGTAGTGAATCTGACAGGTATGTTTATCCTACGGAAGGGGTCTAAGGAAAGCCTGAACATGAAGGGAGCTTACTTTGAAGTTCTTTCTGATATGCTTACATCTGTAGGAGTAATCGTAGCAGGTATCATCATGTGGACAACCGGTTGGTATTATGCCGATCCGATTTTGTCAGCAGGAATAGGGCTTTTTATCCTTCCCAGAACCTGGATACTGCTTAAAGAGGCAGTTGGGGTGTTGTTAGAGGGAACGCCTTCAGACGTGAACATAGATGAATTGCGCACCTCCATGAAAGCGATAAAAGGAATTGAAGAAGTGCACGACCTGCATGTCTGGTCTTTGACTTCTGGCGTCAATGCGATGAGCGCGCATGTAGTCTTAGCTGCTGATAACAAGGCCTCTTACGACGAATTGCTAAGCAGAATAAACCAAACTGTCACCTCTAACTTTAAAATATCGCACACCACCATCCAACTTGAGAGCAGTGGATATAAGGAGAAAGGAACTCACTTGTAGTGGCGCCTGAGTGGCACGGTGTTCAGTAAAAAGAACAAGATGCTACCAACAAGTTGCTTACACACATGCAAGAAACCGAAACCGGCGGGATCATAGGGTTGAGCACTGCAGTCCCTAGAAGAAGATTCTGCGTGGCACAGTACGACCAAGTGGGGCAACAAACGAGCTGATCACCAGCAGTCTCATGAATTAATTCTCCTTGCAGGAACTTTGGAAAAACAAGCATACCATCGATGTTATTTAATGTAAATTACCCTGATTCCATTGCAAATAAAATCCTCAAGCCCTGAATGTATTGCAAGTAAGGGAACTAGGGACACCTGTTTCCGTTTAAAGAACGGCAGTCTTATGTTTGTGTTGATTGCGTTGATTGTGCCCCAAGGTCTTTATCTAAGGTCTTGGGGTTATTAACCTCATGCTCCTCCTCAACCATGCGTCTTGAGTAAGAGATGCGAAACATTGTTCATCCGGTTTCCCAAGCTTGGTATTGCCTGTCAGTAGTATAACTATCAAAGCCCATGTTCCTTACTGTCAACTAAAAAGAAGGCAACTTATTCTTAAACTTTTGGTGCAGCTAAGACCGCTCATAATGATGAACTTCCCATGACTATTTTAAGTTATAGCATTAGTACATCCTCTTACATAATGTGAAATGAATTCGATCAGGAAAGCAGCTTTGAGTTGCATATTAACCATCCTTGCCATTACTTCTGTAGCTGCAAAAGACAAGGATGATTTACATCAAACCATCAAGGCTATAGCGGCTAAGTTTGAAGCAATGGGTGTAGGCGCTTCGTATGTCACTGCCAAAGGGAAGCCGGTGGTGCAGCAGGTGTCGTTTCTGCAGGAAAAAGACCTGACGTTCCCTGTTAACGGCAACCTGCGTCAAATTGCTCTCATTCGACATGGCGAACCTGATTTGCGAAAGACGGGTAAGTTTTCTTATATGGAAGCCAGGAAGTTTGCAGTAGATTATGATAGTGTAGGCATAGTGACGCCAGATGCTCCTTTCTTTGAAATTCAGAACCCAAAAGAGGTGGCCGTATTCGCCAGTTCTATCAACAGGGCCAGAGCGACAGCACAATATGTGTTTGGGGCAGATAGCCAAATGACCGTCTCACCGGTTTTTAGAGAGTTTGAAACGGCCATGGGCGAGCATAGCCCTAGCTTACGCATGCCAATCAAATTCTGGACCACTGCTGCCCGCATCAAGTGGGTGTTGGGTATAGACCGGCAGGGGGCTGAAAGTTTCGCGGATGCCCGCCGACGGGCACAGGAGGCAGCCCAAATCCTGGTCAGTGCAAGCGCGGATAAGCCTAAAGTAGCACTTGTAGCCCATGGCTTGTTGAACCGCTATATTCAGGAGAACCTAGAAGACATGGGGTGGCATGTCGTGCGTGACGGGGGGAGTGGCTATCTGGGAACCACCATATTAGTAAAATTGGACAGCTAATCAGTGGTACGGGCCTTTCAGGCGGTGCTACTCCTAGGCCAGGCTGAATGCTAGTACATGATATACCTGTTGTGGCTCCACTTTTTCCTGTATTTATCTTCCACTCTTTGGTGCCGTTAGGCCAAAGGGAGTTTTGGCTGGCTCTATTCTTTCCCCTTTTCCAGACTTTATCATCTGTGCAGCCCCGCTTCTTCGTCAGCAGAGTGAGCAACACTGTCCGTGGCAATAAAGCGCCTATATGGCCATTCGTTCAAGGTAAGTCGCCAAATAGTCAATTATCGATGTGATGCAGTTGGAATTAGCTGCCAATTATAACTCTAAAAGTTAATTCAAAACTAATGCTTTACAATTATTGGCTTCTATGATAAATAAATATACTGTTTTATTAATAACAAGCATTAACTATTTAACATAAGGTAAATTATAAGACATTTAATAAATTATAAATTTTCACCTATACGGCTTAGGTAAAGTACTGCGCAAGGGGAAGGAGCTGCTCAAGCAACACTTATGACACCGGAGCTCCAAGAAAGCATCAAAAGCAAGATCTGGCAGATCAAATTAACCCTTGCGGCTGGCAAGAATCGGTGGAGCAGCGCTTATAACGACAGCTGGGGCTCTAATACTTGCCACTGGCGCTTTACATTCAACTTAATGACTTCCCGGGCGAACTTAGCTACCTCAACCATGTCAACAAAAACTTCCCGGATGACAGCGGCTTTCCGGACTTTTTGTTCAAGTGGACGATAATCCTTTTCAAGCTTGGCGAACGGAAGGAAGCCGAGCGGAGGGCTTTCTGGGATTTCTGCCACAATACTGGTGTTGCTAGGGTTTGTTAAAGGGTTAAAATATATGCTTGATAACCAATAGAATGATCCTGTGGTTGTCAACCATTTAATGGTTGCTTCTTTGTGATCGCGTTATGCTGTCTTGTCCCTCCTATAGCAGCGGCATATTTTTGATAACCTTCTGTTCTTAGCGGGAATGTGGTCCTCATAGCACGAACCGCCAAATCAATTTGCCGATAATGAGCGTCTGGGTCAGCTTCCATCCCAGGCCGGAGGTGTCGTAGAGCTGGTTCACGATAAAGAAGAAATCCGTGCCTATCCTGGGGATGATGTGGAGCCGGTAGTTCAAAATGGCTTCCCTGTCCTCATCGTTCCATTGGCCAAACAGGGAGCCGAATACATTCGGGCTCAGCGCATAAGCGATTTGGCTGTTGACTAACCTGGCATGGAAGCTCCCTTCCGGCAGGCTCACCCAATTATGTTCGTAATTTAGGTTGGCGTTCAGGTAACGGCTTGCACGCCAATTGAGGCCGAAGGCACTTTCTGTTATTTTACCGTCATAGAACCTGCCCCAATTAACGGCAGTGCCTACCGAGAACTCCCGGCTAGAAAAGGTGCTGGCTTGTATCTCATACCGGGTTTGCCAATAGTCACCTGGCTGTATAAAAATCCCTCTGCCAATCTCAAAGGGCTCCCTGACTCCCTCCCCGCGGCGCTGAATATTAAACTCGAAAGACTCGCCGCCCCTTGTCTCGAAGCCCAGCGGCCTGATCTCGTAGAAGAAGCTCTGCATCTGCTTGGTGTCATCGTAAATGAACCAGTTCATGTCCAGCGGCTTAAAACTGAACTGCCTGATCCAGCGCAGGAAGTTCTTGGTGGGGCGGGGCCGGAACTCCAGCTCGGTGTAAAACTCCTGAAAGTTATCCCGACTCAGGAAACCTACCTCCGGGTTAAAGTTGGTCGCACTGCGGTTCCAGGCTGCGTCAAACTGGATGCGGTCATTGGGGTAGCTGACAAAGAAACGGTGAGCGCTGGCGTCAGCCGGCGTGCCATCTGAGTTATAGTTTCGGGCGTAAGCTCCGCCAGCCATCAGGTTCTTGTCTCCGAAAAGGGAAGAGGTACTGTAGCGGGCGTATCCCCCTGTGGTGCTGTGATGACGTCCCTGGGCGTATTTGTTCGTAGACATGATACCTACGCTTGACTGCTTTAGCACATCCTGCCGCCAGCTTAGCACCGTATAATTGGTAGTGGGGGAATGGTTTTCCCCGCTGCCTTGTTCGGCCGTCTGTAAGCTCATCGCCCCAACCGTGGAGTTGTTGATCTTGCCCAACATCCTTGCCCCTGCTATAATGGACACCGGCTCTCGGTTTTGGTTAAGCCCTATCCTTCTGCTATAAAAGCCTATTATCCGGTCACCGAGCCCCATGTCAAAGTAGTCTTCCCCCTCCAGGAAAAACTCACGCCGCTCCGGGAAAAACACCGGGAACCGGGTCAGGTTGATTTGCGCCCGGTCCGCCTCCACCTGTGCAAAGTCGGTGTTGACCGTAAGGTTTAGCCGGAGCGTAGGTGTCACCAAGTAATTCACATCCCCACCCGCATTGAGCACCCCTTTATTAGCATCTCTTCTGTTGAGTTGCATTCCGGCAATGCCATAGGGTTTCACCTCCACAAAAGCCTTGTCTTCAATGTTGCTCAATCCTTTCAACGCTCCTGCCCGATTGACAAACTCCAATTCTGAATCCCTCGACCACCCCTGCCACAGGATTTGTTCCCGTTTCCGGCGGATGTTACGTTCGAAGTTTATCCCCCAAACCTGCTGTTCAAGACCTGACCTGAATTTTAAGGTGGAGAAGGGTATTTCAAACTCAGCAAACCATCCTTCCGCGGTGATGGAGGTCTTTACATTCCAGACCCCATTCCAGTTGACGTTAAAGCTGCCCCCATTATTTAAAACCTGGGCATCTTTGCGGGCCCCGTTAGGGTTGACGATGAACAGAAAACCGTTCCGCTTGTCGAGGTACGTATCAATGATGACCTCGAAGTTATCATCCACACTGTGGTTGAAGTCCCTTCTAAGTTCCTTTGCGATTATTTTATCTGGCTCCCGGTCGTAGCACCAGGCTCCGATGTAGAGGGCCTTCTGCGTGTACACCACAGCCACCTCCGTGCGTTCGGTGGCCAGCTCACCCTCGTTTAACTCCCGCTGGGTAAAATTAGAGATCCGGGTAGCTTCTTTCCAGGCAGGCTCATCCAGGATGCCATCGAGCTGGATCCCTGCTTCTGTGAAGTTAGTCCGGATAGTATCAGGCAGACTCACCTGCGCCACGGTTTCATAACAGGGAGCCGTCAAGAGGCAAGCGAGAACACAAAAGCAACGGAAGAGGAGGTCTTTGTACATATTGACACAGGTTGCGCAGGTTTAGTGGACAGTTACATGTGAGACTGCTTTTGCTATTATGCTACTGGGGCTTGAGGCTGTCAAGCTTGAAATTATCATAGGCATCAAAGGCATATCGGTTAGCGAAGAAAATCGTCAGGAGTACCGTGAGAAGGGAGGAGGTGAAAATGGTGACCATGATCATGAGCTGGTATTTTATGGCCACACTAGGGTCGCTTCCGCCCAATATCTGCCCTGTCATCATCCCAGGCAGCGACACCAGGCCAATCACGGCCATGCTGGCGATAGAGGGGTTGAAGGCCTTGACCAGAGCATCCCGTACAAAGGGGTGAAGTGCTTCTCCGCGGGTGGCGCCGTTAGCCAGCGCGTAGCGGTATAGCTGCTGTTCCAGGCGGAGTCTGCTATAGTAAGCATTCAGTCCGATGATGTTGCTGTGCATGCAGTTACCCAGCAACATACCGGTAATTGGAATCAGGTACCGAGCTTCAAAGTAGTTCTCCAGCCTGATCACTACAGTGAAAAAGTACGCTACTATCACGGTGAGACTAAGGCCAATGGCCCAGAAAACAGGTATAAGATAAAGCCTATGCGTAAGGCTGGTCCTGCTGATAACCGCCAGCGAGGCAAAAGCCACCATCAGGATGATCCAGAGCAGGTTGACCCAGACGTTGTCCAGCTTGAAGATAAACTCCAGGTAAAGGCCTACCAGAGACAATTGGATTGTCATTCTGGCCACCGCCATAAGAGTGGGCTTTATCAGTCCCGTACGGTAGTACCCCAGCAGGGCAAGGGGCAGCAGCAGCAACAGGTAACCGAGCAGTAAAAAAGGCCATTGTATATCCTTTATCCCGTCCACGTTCCTGCTAATTTAATGATGTGACGCGTTTCCTAAAGAGATAACCCCATCGGAACGGGCAATCCATTCCTGGTCATGAGAAAGCGCCAGTATCGTTACTTCCCGAAGATTAAAAAGGTAGTCCATGACGCACTGCTTCGTCACAGCATCCAGCGCGGAGGTTGGTTCATCCAGCAGAAGCAGGGGCCTTTTCATCAGCACACAGGATGCTAATGCGACCCGTTGCTTCTGCCCACCCGATATCTCCTGCAAAGGTTTGTTCAGTAAGGTGGTCTCCAGCCGGAAAGCCTCAAAAACCTCTGCTACCTCCCTGTCAGATGGCAGCAGGTGCTTGTTGCGGGCAAAGGAGAAAGGCATCAGCAACAAATCCCGCACCCGATCAAGGAGCAGGGGCAGCTCCTGGGGTAGCCAGGCTATTTGGGAACGTATCTTCTGAATATGCTCTTGGCTCAAAGGGTGCCCTGCAATGATTATTTCACCGCTTTCTGGTATCACAAAACCCATCAGCACATGCAGCAGGGTACTTTTCCCCGATCCTGACGGCCCCTTTACGGCCACTTTATCGCTTTGTCCCACTTTAAAAGACAAATTATCCAGAACAGTCTCCTGATCAAACCTAACTACTACATCTTTGGCATGAATCATCTTTATGCGTTCAGAAGCCCGCCCCTAAAACATGCGCTGCATGGATAGGGGCTTTAGCTTTTGTAACATCAATGCTTTTTATGGTTCATTGCCTTGCCATGCCTGCCCAACTCGTCAAGTGCTGCCCGGAAGCCCTTTGCCAATTCTCTCGCCTGCCCACGCCCATAATAGTGCAGAAATATCATGCGCGGGTCGTCGCCGAGCATATGGTTGTGCAGGGCCACCACTTCCAGATTATTTCGACGGAGAGCCGCTATCACAGGGTTTACTTCAGGTTCCAGCATCGCAATATCTCCAGCTACGTGGGCATTATCTCTATCCCCGGCAAAGGAGGCCCAGGAGTTCAACCCGATGGATGGCGTCAGCTCCGTACCCATGGCCATGATGGTTAAATCTTCACGTCCCACGGTGTATTTGTAGGTGGGGCCGTTCACCGTGCCTTTATGCCCGACGATGCCATCCAGGGCTGGTGTGTAAAATCTTTGATCCCCCGCCGAACCAACAGCTGTAGTGGTTTTGGGTTGGTTTGCAGGGGAGATCTTGCTTTGGCTGATGGTCGCGGCAAACTTCTTTGCCAGCTCTGCCGGGGTACCCATCCCATGCAGGTGCATGTAAAAGATGCGCGGTTCTTCGTAAAAGAAATGGTTGTGGATAGCGCTTACCTCCAAGCCATTGGCATGGGCCGCGGAGATCAAAGGGTTTACCTCCTCCTGCAGCAGCACCGTGTCGCTCATCAGCATCGCGGTCTTACCATCCACGGTTTTCTTAATAGCGGCCCAGCCACCAAATCCGAAGGAAATCGGTACGGCTTCGCCCTTTATCTTGACCTTTAAATCATTTCTAGGCAGCGCCGTGGTATGCGTGGCTTCGGCCTCTTTATAAGTTCCTTTCTTACCCATGGCAGCTTCAATGGCCGCAATCTCCTGCGAGCTAAGAGGAGGTGTTTTCCCTTTTTGCGGGGCTGCCTGTAACTCAGGTATACCTATAAGGGGCAGCGTGCCCAGTAACGCAGTAGCACGAAGGGCCTGTCGACGGTTTATGATGTTCTTCATGAAGTCCAGTGTTAATTTTTATCTGAAAATTTATGTTTAAAATTATACTTACGGTAATACTTCTACCTGCAGGTCATCAAAATAGGTCACGGCATCGGCTTTGGTCCAGAATCCAACTTTGCCGGCCTGGGGGAAGGTTTTGTCAATGACCCTGAACAACTCCATTTCGTTATAGTACACGGTAAAGAGGCTGTCACGGGCTTCCAGCCGGAGATCATTCCAACCATCACCCTGCACCTCAGTCTTGGTGCCGTAAGTCCTTCCCTGCCCTACTAAAGGCAGATCTGTCCTTTTCCCTTTTTCTACCTTGTAAAGCACCACGTTATCCTCCAGGGGGTTCGCCCGAACCACGTAATAGTTTCCGGGGTCCTGGAACCGCCAGACAAACCCGCCGCCCTGGTCCATTCTACCCCTTAACGATTTGAGCCGGGCCTGCAAAGAAACATTTCTGGCAGTGATGCTGTCGTTTACGGCCACATTAAAGTGGTTGTTAGGGTTGTCGCCGGCTAACTGCGCCAGCACTTTGTTGCCGCTGTCATTCACAATCCCCCAGTTAATCTCACTTCCCTTGCCGGTTTTATGAGCGCTCCAATTTTCCGGCAACTTTCCTTCAGGCGCCTCCTCGAAATCAAAGGAGACGGTGTTCCCCACATTTTGTCTCACCCCTTCCGGTTGGCTTATAGGTTGGGTGGTCACGGTAGTGGCCTCTTCCTGCCGGGTATCGTTATCAGTGGTGCCGATCGGCTGGTTTTGCTGATTACAGCTAAAGCAAACGCCTGCCAGCAGCCCTATTAAGTTTATTTTTCGCATCTTTATCGCATTTAAATTAAAATCACAGCTCTATAAAGTATTTAATGAACGCACTGTCCGATTGCCGTATCTCTTCCGGGGTGCCTGTTGCTTCCACGCTGGCCCCGTTGAGGATGATCAGTTGGGAGGCCAGGGAAAAAGCCTCCCGGTGGTCATGGGACACGTAGATAATGGTAATCCCCAGCGCTTCCTTTAGCTCAATTATCTTTTCTCGCACCACTTTCTTCAGCTTCACATCCAGGTTGGCCAGCGGCTCATCCATCAGCAGGACTCTGGGCTGGAGCACTAGGCTTCGCCCAATAGCGACTAATTGTTGCTGGCCGCCTGATAACTGGGAGGGGTACTTGTCCAGCGAGTCTTTCACGCCAAGCCATTCTGCCGTCTCCTGGACTTTTATTCTATAATCTGGCTCCTTCCTGGCCTTTAGCCCGAAAGCTATGTTCTCGAATGCCGTCATGTGCGGCCACAGCGCCAGGTCCTGGAAGATGTAGCCGATTCCCCTCTTATGAGGTGCGACAGTCACTTTCCCGTTGCCGCTCACTACCTCACCACCGATGCTTATCTCCCCGCTGTCCGGTGCCTCAAACCCGGCCAGCAATTTTAAGATAGTGGTCTTCCCGGAACCAGAACTGCCTAAAAGGCAGGCAAGGTCGCCTTTCTTAACCTCTACCGTAATATCCTGGAGTACCTGTTTCTTCCCGTAAGATTTAGAAACATTCCTCAGCTCAACTTCTGCCATAGCGTGCAGTTACTCTTCTCTTAATGTACCAGAGGGCAAACAGGCCCCCTGTTACGCTCCCGGTGAACAGCAGCGCCACCAGGCACATGGCGCTTGTCAGGCTTTGCGGGGCGTTCGCCATGATGGTGAAGATCTTGATGGGAAGCAGCGAAGTGCCCGGCGGATAGACCATGATGGCTGTTCCCAGTTCACCCATACAGAAGATAAAGCTTATGACAAAGGCTCCGAATAAGGCGTCGGCCACAAGGGGTACCGTTATCTGCCAGAGCGCCCCCCACTTTGTGGCGCCGCTCACCAGGGCCGCCTGCTCCAGGCTGGCCGGAATCTGCATCAGCCGGTTATGCAGGATTTTCTCCGCCACGAACAGGTACCGCATCAGGTAAGCGATGATGATGATGAGCGGGCTGGTGTAGATGAAGTTGAGGGCAGGCGTGTTATAGTATCTGATCAGAGCTATTCCTGTTACCACAGAAGGCAAAGCGAAAGAGAGGATTAACATAAAATCCACAGCCCGGGCGGTCTTTCTTCCTTTCAGGTAGGAAAATCCAAAACCAAACAGGACGAGGAGCAAAGCACCCCAACAGGCGTATAAAAACGTTTGCCACATCTCTGCCTTCAGGTAGTCGAAAGCCTGTGCCAGGTGCTGCAACCCAGGAGAGAGCGCCTGCACGGCCAGTAAAGCGATAGGGACCAGTGTTGAGCAAAAGAGGTAGCCCCCTGCGACAGCCAGCCATTTCTTTTTATCCTTATCGGAGGCGGTATACCCGGACCGTCCGTTTCGGCTTCCTATCGTCAGGAAAGGCTTGTCTGTCAAATAGCTTGACTCTGCCAGCAACCCGATGGTGCAAAGAAAAATTAGGGAGCCTGACAGGATGATGGCCGAGTCGAAATCATAGAAAGCCGAGAATTGTGTAAATATCTCCGTCGTCATCACCTGTACCGACAGAAAAGCAGGAACAGAAAACTCGGATATGGCTAAGATAAAGATAAGCAGGCCGGAAGATAGGAGAGCAGGCTTAACCAAGGGCAGAATGATGCGGAAGAAGGCCTCTCTATAGGGTACCATGATCATGGCCGCCTCCTCCAGGCTGGCATTTATATTCTGGAGAGAGTTAGAAAGCAGGAGCATGGCAATGGGTGTGTAGATGATGGTAAGAACGAAAATGGCTCCAGCCGGGCTATAAATAACACTGGGGCTCATGCCCAGCACCACAAAAAAGTCAACCCAGGCCACAGCAAAGATGTAGGGGGGCAGGAACAGCGGGACCAACAGCAGGATGGTGAGCAGCTGCCCATGCCGCAGGTTGTTCTTGCTGATGATAAACCCCAGCACCAACCCTAAAAAGGTCGCGCTGATCGCCACGGCTGCCCCTATGCCAACAGTGTGGAGCAAAAGCCGAACCGTCCGGCCTCTCAGCAAGGCAGTGTATGCCCCCAGCTCTATTTCACTTCCGATTCCCAGAGAATGTGACACCAGGTAAAGGATGGGCAATAACGCTATTGCCACAAACAGGAATGATAAAGCCCAGAGGTAAATTCTGCTCATCTGCTCAAATGCTTACTTACATGTTTGTTTCCACCCATTCTTTCAGGTAAGGCTGAATTTCCTCCAGCTTTTTGGACGACTTGTCATAATCCACCCGCATCGGCTTTACCTTATCAAGGGAGAACACGCCCTCCGGCACTTCTACCCCTTTGCTCAGCGGCATCTGGGCACTCGAGTGTGCCAGTTTTAACTGTGTCTCCTCACTCATCAGATAGTTTGCCAGCCTTTGGGCCTCCTCAGGGTTGGGAGAGCCCTTTATTAAGGAAAGGGTGTTAGGGATAATCAAGGTGCCAATGTCTTGCTGCCCTAAAAACACGACACCTATGGGTGCCCCTTCCTTCATGGCCTCGTTGGCATCATCCGTGTCGGTAAGACCGAGCCATACCTCCCCATTGGCAACCCGCTTCTTTACATCTCCGTTGCTGGTGGCTATCACCACGTTGTTTGCCTTCAGGTCATCGAGCCACTTCTTTGCCTGCTCATCCCCTAGCGCAGCGAAAATGGCCGCCATGTGAAAAGAGGTGGTGCCAAAAAGGGGATTGGCAACTGTCACTTTTCCCCGATACTCCTCTTTGGTCAGGTCGAAGATGGAAGTGGGCACCTGATTGGCAGGAAGGAGGTCTTTGTTGTAGATAAGGACTCTGGCCCGGGAGGAAAAGCCTGTCCAGTGTTTCTCCTCATCAATAAAGTGACCGGGAATGGTCTGGGCGGCCTCCGGAGAGAAGGGCTGGCTGATGCCTTTTTGCTTCAGGACATTGGCTCGGACCGGGTCCCCGCTCCAGAAAAGGTCGCATTGGGGATTATTGGCCTCTGCGATCAACCTGTTGAGCACCCCGGTGGATTTTGTTTCCTCGGTGTCAAATACAGCCTTTACTTTGATACCGGTCTCCCTCTCAAAATCATGCAGGATTGGCTCGGCGAACACCTGATCCACGGAAGTATACACCACAACCTCCCCTTCGTTGCCCCCGCCGCAACCCGTGCTAAGAGTAACCAAGAGCAGCGCAAGGATTTTGTATAGCTTTTCCTTCATAGTTTTCTGTTGTTTTTCATTTATCCGGAGGGGTCAGTCTGAATACGTAAAAGATGAATCGGAATCTGCCCCGCCACGGAGGTCATCAGTACCTCCCTTTGCCTTGGTAACCTTGCAAGGTTAGGTATTCTGCATTAGACATAATAGAAGGATTTTAACCTTTAGGACATGCTTTACCTTTTACCTGGCTTTTTCTGTGGTCGGATGGGTTATAAAAAGGAGAGTATACTAAAATCTTATCTTGTCTTACCTGCTAATGCTATTTGTTATGTTACGATTTTTACAGCAAAAAGCTTTTAAAGTGTAAAATGTTAATTTAATACAAAAGGTTAACTGGGTTCTATTTTGTTTGTTAATCCCTTCCTATCATTGCAGTTTGAAACAAACCATTAGATTCCATGCTTCACTTACACGCTACTGTAAAGAGAACTTCCAATGCAGGATTTACTAAAAGCATTGCTTGCATACTCCTTACTGTATTTCTTGCCTTTTTCTTCGGGCAAGCCCATAGCCTGGCACAGGTACCGCCCGTAACCTATCCCAAAGTAGCCGGATACGTGGGAATAATCCATCCACTAGTGACTTTCAGCAAAGAAGGCACTACTACGAATTTCAATGACCACTATGTAGTTGGTATGCCTACTGGTATCAATATCTGGAAAAGTGCCAGAGTAGGGTTCACCTTTGAGGCAGTTCCTTTCATAAGGGTCGAGAACAGAACGAGCAGAATGAGTAATTTTTTGTTTCATCCTGGTATATTAGTAGCATTAGGTAATGGCTTTACCTTTGCTGGCCGTGCAGCTTTCGAGACCTCCGGCCGATATGGCTTCACACCCGTTCTAAGCAGGGCCATTATCAGAAACAAAAACAGTAGCTACTTTGCAGCACTTCCCGTACCGGTACGATTTGGAAACAAACACCCTACCGCTATAACGGTAGGGCTTCAATTGGGAATAGCTTTTTGAGTATGACCTGGCATGCAAGGGGGTAATTCTGCATTAAAATAATACTACTGGCCATTAGTTCTTTTTTAAGCCACTGTCCGGATTGTTGAGTTAGAGACATCAAACCCTAAAGCTGGATCCAACAAGACAGTTCAAGACTGTACAATTAATTTACCTTATGAAGTGGATTACCCGAGAGCGCCCCAAGATTGACCGCCTGGCCTGCCCCTGGTTAATCAAGAGGTTTATCGACGCGAAGGCCGAAATCATATACGTGCCAGCCAAAGAGGTGATAGCGCAGGCTAAGGCGCTGCAGGCTATTCCCTTTGACGTACCCGATGTCGAGTTCAGCCACTACGAAGACCGCTGCACCTTCGACTATTTTATCGAGAAGTATAACCTCAAAGACGCCGCCTTGCATACCATGGCCCTGGCCGTACGCGGGGCAGACACAGACAACCACAGCATCAGCAGCCAATCCGCCGGCCTATGGGCTATATCCGCCGGCCTTGCCTTTAACTTCAGGGATGACTATGAGCTGCTTGAAAGGGGCATGCTTATCTACGATGCCCTCTACAGCTGGGCTAAGTACCTGCAAAATGAGAAGCATACCCAGAACCCGACAGAGAGCCTGTTGCAGCGGGTGCTCCATCAGCACCTTGCCCAGGAAGAGGAAACCCACAGGAAAATGCCAGACTGGGGCCTTCCTTTAAAAAAAATCATCCAGGACCAGATAGACAGGAACCTGGTCCCCAACCTGACTAAGATATCAGAGGAACTGGATCTGCACCCGGCTTATCTGTCCCGCCAGTTCCCCAAGTACTTCGACAGCCTCACGTTTGGGGAGTACATCCGGAAGCTTCGTATTGAAAAGGCCATTCATCTGCTCTATCATACAAGTCATTCCCTATCCGAGATCGCTTACCTGGTCGGCTTCTCTGACCAAAGCCACTTTTCCAGGATGTTCAAAAGCCAAACCGGTGTGAAACCCTCTAATTTCAGAAAAGGGATCATAAAAGGTAAAGAAATTGCAAAAGGTTAAAGCTGTTCTATTAATAATCGGTTTAGCTCCCTATCATTGCACTAAGTAAGTAAGCGACAGACGGATAGACATGAGCGAATTGCCACACCTGTCTCTAAGCTAAGCTTTAAAGAAGCTTTTTACATACTTATTTTATGCATATGAAAGAATCTCCAGGCACGACTGTTATTCGTCAGACGAAAATACAGATTTTCCTACGCTTCCTAAAGTTCGGGTTTCTTGCCTGGGGCGGCCCGGTGGCACAGATAGCCATGATAAAGCGGGAATTGGTGGAAGAGGAAGAGTGGGTGTCTAAGGAACGGTTCAACAGAATTCTTGCCGTTTACCAAGTGCTGCCTGGGCCAGAGGCACACGAATTGTGCGTCTATTTCGGGATGGTCGCAGGAGGCAGGCTTGGCGGGTTTCTCGCAGGGCTTGCCTTTATGCTTCCCGGCTTTGTCCTCATGCTGCTGCTCACGTGGCTTTACGTCAGCATCGGGATTGACTCTCCAATACTTAAGGCTGTTTTTATAGGTTTCCAAGCCGCGGTTATCGCCCTTATCTTTGCAGCCGTTCACCGGATAGGGAAACACTCGCTTACAAACGTGAAATTGATTGCGGTGGCTGCAGCCGCTTTCATTGCCTACTTCTGCGGAGTGGGTTTCTTTATTGTTCTCCCCCTGGCAGGGCTGGCCTATGTCTTCTGGATGAAGGGGCAAAGAGCCTATGTCGCCCTTTGCGGGGCAGCGCTTGCCATTGCCAGTGTCCTGCTGTTCAACCCTGAAGTGCTGCAGCTACAGACTGCCGCACCCGTACCTGAAACGGGCTCATCTACAAGTAGCTATTCGCCCCTTGCTGTCTTTTGGGCAGGATTGAAGGCGGGCCTGCTGACCTTTGGCGGCGCGTATACCGTTATTCCGTTTATTCAGCAGGACGCGGTCATCAACTATGGCTGGCTAACGAACCGACAGTTTATTGATGGCATTGCGCTTTCCGGTGTACTTCCCGCGCCACTTATCATCTTCTCTACCTTTGTGGGGTACTTTGGGGCGGGGTGGCTTGGGACAGTGATTATGACGTTCGCCATCTTTCTCCCCGCTTTCTCCTTTACCCTCCTGGGACATGGCTTGATGGAAAAGGTAATCGAGAACAAGGCGCTGCACAGCTTCCTGGACGGGGTAACTGCTGGGGTGGTAGGGTTGATAGCGATGACGGCGATTCAGCTTTTCAGAACAACCATTACAGATTGGTTTACCCTATTCGTGTTCGCTGTATCCCTGCTTATGCTGTACCGGATCAAATCAAAATTCACAGTGGTGTTTGTAATTCTGGGTGCTGGACTGATAGGTATGCTTTGGCACACGATTGTATAAACGACCATGACAGGATACTTCAGGCTTCTTAACCACCATGAGAGCAAAACAAGCATATGCTCCTTATGCAAAGCATATGCTTGTTTTGCTCCTGTAGATTATTAACAAAATAAATCCTCAAGCCCCTACTCATTCACTTGCTTTGTAATGCAAGTACTCGTTCTTTTCTCCTGAAGCCTCATTGTAATTGAAGGACTTCACATCAATCTGCTTGCCGTTCTTGTAAATAACAAAGCGCATCTGCATGGAAGCAGGACCATCCTCCACAGCACTAAATTCATTGGCAGCGTGTATGGTGAGTTCCCTTACATTATCCGCCTCATAGGAATAGGACGCCCCCGAAAGGTTCCCATCAAATAATACGGGCGGCATAGCTTCGGTAGTGCCCCTAACTTTGAAATCGCCACCTCCAATAGTAATAATCTTAATGAATTTCTCATAATCCCCAGACTGGCTGTAATCGACCCGATAGGTAGCTGTATCGGGCAGCACCGGGTCATCACTGTCTTTGTCACAACCAGTAAAAAGTAGAATTATGCACAACAGAAGGGAGAAGAAAGACAGCTTTTTCATAGCCTAAGAATTAAAGGGTTTATAGTTAGGTGAAAAAATATTATCTACGGAAACGTAATTAACCGGAACAGCCAAACGAGACACAGAAACTGCATTTCCTCTTCTAAAGTCTTTGACTACTATACTAGATCCCAGCTCATAACTTCACTTTCATAGGGATACGGTTCTCCTGGTCATTTTTGGGATGTATAATGTCGTTATAGTCTTTATGGCCAAGGGGCTTATGCACCTGAAGTCCGGAACGAATACCGGAGTTCTTCTCAAAGGCAAAAAGGCTCAGCTTGTCTACAGGAATATCAAATTTCTTTTCATCCAAGCTGAAGGTGATACTGTCGGCATTCTTTGTAAAGGTGTAGGGCTTACCTACTATCGCCGTGGCCAGATAGATATCATAGATCTTTCCCTGGTAATCGTTATCGAAAATGGTATGCTTTTGAGCATGCGGCCACGCCTTCAGGGAAAGCTCCACCTGCATCCTCGACATTCCCCCCCCAAACGAGACGAACACTGAGTTGCTGAAGTCCCGCTTATCCTTCTCCAGCTGATAGAAGCTCATGGCATCTATAGGGTTCTCCGCAAAGTAGACATGCCGTGTAAGAACCGGATTCTGCGCAAAGTCGGCTACCCAGACACCGTGCTTGCGGTCGCTGCCCGCTGCCACGCCCTTAAAGCCATAATTTCTAAGGTCGTAGCCTATCGTCTCGCTGCTAGCTGGCCTTTGCAGTGGGAAAGCGATATTGGTATAGGCATTATCCTTCTCTGCGTCCCGCACTAGCCTAATGTAAGGCAGGAACAGCTGCACCGTCTCGCTAGAGAGACCTCGTTCCTTGATTAGGTAATGCAGCTTAAAAACAGAGGCCTCCGATTCGACAAACCTGCTTTTGTCAAAAGGCTTTGCTTCCGTAACGGCATAGGCAGAGGCTTTGGGTTGAGAGGCATAGGCATACCTAGACAGCACCCTATTGATACCGTCGATCTCATTGCGAAAGCTTCCTTGGAAGCGGTGCAGCCGGTTGGCCACAAAATCTATCACAGAGCCCTTGTCATTGCTTCCATCCCGGTTGAAGTACATCTGCCGGGAGCTGTCGCCTGGGTTGTTAATGATGATTCTGTCTCCGTCAGGGTGCTTGAACTCAGGGCTCTTTCTCCCCTTCAAAGGGTCAAACACATAGCCTAGCGATTCGGCGACCTGAATAATCGACACCTGCTCTCTGTATTCCTGAAAGGTCATAAGCAAGCTAACGTTTGATAGACATAACAGGGGTTTCCTTCACTGCCAAGGTGTGGCTTTCTTTTACTGAGATCTGTCCCTCCACTATCTTCAGTCCTTTAGGTTCATTCAGATCCAGGTGGGCCGAGATCAACTGATCCTTTGCTTTGGAATAAAGCTCCAGAGTACCTCCTTGCCGCAGGTGCTCTTTCTGATCAGTACTCAACACAATATCCCTGATAGCGCTAGGCACTTGGATATCCCGCACCCTCACCCTTAGAATCTCGTTGGTCTCCTTATCCAGCTGGAAAACATACAGCTCTTTCTCCCCATTAAGCGATTTAAATGGCTTTACCAGTAACTCCCCGTTTTGCAGTTTCTCCAACTCCTGCTTACTGGCGCCAATCTCGTTCTGTATCTCCCTCCGTATGGGATGAATCAGCAGTGAAAGGGTGTTGTCTGGATTCATCTTCAGGCTCAATTTTGCATCCACGGTAAGGGGTTCCAGACCGGCGTCCTTGATAGTAAAGGTATGCAGGCTCGTGCGCCTGCCCGTCAGCAGGCTGACCAAATCGTCAGACTTCATGGAGAGCACGTCTTTCTTGTTCATCCCCAAACGCTCGAATTGACCATAAGGCAGGTCCTTTATATCAAAGTTCATAGTTTACTTATATCGTAGATATTGCTAAATAAATCTACGTAAAAATATTACACGAGTATAGATTTACGGATTATTTTTAATTATTTCAATTATATTATATATAATAATAAATAAAATACTTATAATTTATATAAACAGGATTGTTGTTACTCTTATTACCGTGCTTAGCAATTTGCTTATCCTAGAAAAAAGTCTATTCTATTAATTGTATCAGGGGTTATGGCTTTCCCCTATAGGAGATAGTGAGAAACGGCAACAGGAAACAAGAATGGTTGTGCCAACAAGAACCGCTTTACTTAACGTACCTAAATGCGTGTGTCGCCTCAGCTATAACCATGTTGCAGCAAAAAGCACATCCCAGTTGACATACCGACAGCGCTATCACCGACCCACATCCATGTAGGGCTGCCAATTCACGATCAATACCTTCTCCTCAGGCAGGAGCATATACCCATAGTCATAGCAGAGATAGTAGGTGTTTCCCTTCTGGGTGCGGTAGACCTGGGTCAAGTAGCGGAAATCAAAGCCTGCCAGCTCCAGGTACTGGCGGGGCAGGGTGGTCTTACCCTGCGGACTGAGCTGTTTGAGAATGCTGCGGTTCTTTCTTAATGCAGCATTGATTTGGAGAATCCTGCGTTCGTGTTGGTTCTGTACCTTGACCATATTGTTGGCCAGGTGTCTGCAGGGGTCAGAGCAGTAGCGCTTATCGCTCCTGCCTACAATGGCTGTTCCGCACTGGATGCATGTTCTGGCTTGGCTCATAACTTACCCGCGTTTGTACTCGCGTATATCCGTGTATACTCGCGTAATAACACGGCTACGGTTTTGAAAGGTTTTACCTTTGCCTTCAGTAACTGTCTCATTTGCCATGGCTTATCCCGATCAAAAACCTATTTTGTACCTTAACCCGCTGGAGCACGCGGGCAAAGCTATTATCCGCATCTGGCACAAGCCCAACCCCTTCCTCTCCAAACGACTGAAGGAGGCTGGCTGGATCAAGTACAGCAGGACCTACAAGTGCTTTGTGATGCACCGCAGCAGCCAGGCCATCGAGATGACGCACCAGCACTTCCAGGGGCTGGCCAAGGTGGACACAAGGTACCTGTTCCGGCCCAAGCGCCTGCGCCCGGCGGAAGGAACCGTTATCCTGCAACAAGATAAGCATGTGGCAGAGCCATTGGGAAAGGTGCCCGCACGCCCCGTCGTGCGCCTGCAGCCCCTGGAACACCAGGGCAGACCGTATGTACAGCTCAGTTATCTTTACAACAAGGAAATCCATACCTGCCTGAAGCAAAGCAAAGTGGCCAGGTGGCTGCACGACATGCAGTGCTTTGTCATCCGCACCGAAAGCAGCAGTCTGCACACGCTGCTAACCGAGGTAGAGCGAGTAGCCCAGGTGTGGCTGGCGCAGACCATGCAGGTGAAGGACATGGCCCTGCAGGCCCGGCTCTGGGAACAATGTTACCGGAAGGGCGACGGCTATATTGCCTGCCCGCTTCACTACGTGGAGAAGCTGTTCCTGCTCAATTACAGCCTCAGTACCATCCGCACCTACCACAGCCTGCTCCTGCGCTTTCTGAATGCGCACAGGGATAGCGGGCTGGAGGGCATACATGCTTTCTCGGAAGAGGCCATCAACCACTACCACCGCCAGATGGTGCAGGCCGGCACCTATTCCGTATCGTTTGTGAACCAGTCCATCAATGCCGTGAAGTTCTACTACCAGCGCGTGCTGCTGCGGCACGAGGTGCAGCTGGGCCAGGTGGAGCGGCCCGAGAAGCCCGAGCGGCTGCCGCAGGTGCTCAGCAAGCAGGACGTGCTGAAAATCCTCTCTGTGACCGAGAACCTCAAGCACCGCTGCATGCTGCAGCTTTTGTATGCGGGTGGCCTGCGTATTGGCGAAGTGATCAACCTGAAACTTACGGACGTGCAGTCGGAGCGCAACCTGCTGCTGATCCGTGGCGGCAAAGGCAAGAAGGACCGCACCACGCTGCTCTCCCAAAAGCTGCTGGAAAGCCTGCGTGCTTATTACAAGCAGTACAGGCCCAGGGTGTGGCTCTTTGAGGGGCAGACGGGCGGGCAATATACGGTGGAGAGCATCCGCAGCGTGTTCCGGGCCAGCAAGGAGAAGGCAGGCGTGAAAGCACCCGCCACGCCACATACCCTGCGCCATTCTTTTGCCACTCACCTGCTAGAGCAAGGAACGGATTTAAGGTATATCCAGGTGCTGCTGGGACATCGGAGCAGCAAGACCACCGAGATCTACACCCACATCACCACCCATGCGCTGGATAAAATTGTCAGCCCGTTGGATAATCTCTAGCAATCACCTATATTAGCTTAACTATATAAACGCATGCGCACTACAGCCACAAGTATCAGATCCAGTAAGCAAAAGTGGACTCAAGCAGTGTTTAGCTACTACGTACATAGTGCAGATAAGCGTATGTTGTCGTATATACTATAGTTAGCAAAGAATAAAATCATCCACAAAACCCTTATAATATGAAAACACCAATTCTATCCCTCTTTATCCTGATTGTCCTTATTTCCTTCTCATCCTGTAAAAAGAAAGACGCTAATCCCAGAGAAGAACTTCCTGCAGCTACTATGGAAGGCAAAAACACTTTCGGAGCTATGGTCAATGGTAAGGTGTGGTTGCCAAAGGGCAGACCCAGTACGTTCCAGTCAAATTTTAATGTTATTTACGACCCTGCTTATAAAGGTGGCACTTTAAATATAGCAGCCTACAGGAAAACCAAAGAAAGTCCTGCAGAATACGATTATTTTATAATAGCTATGGCTCAAGTTGATAAAGCAGGAGTTTATACTTTCGATAATGCTGAGATAAGCGGAGTAAGGTTCTATAACGAATACTGCGATTATGACAAGGGTCCAGAAGTATCCCGCAGCGGCACACTTGAAGTAACTAAACTTGATTTAGAGAACGGCATAATAGCAGGGAATTTCTCATTTACGCTATCCAAGACTGGATGTGAAGACATTCGTGTTACCGAAGGTAGGTTTGATGGAAAACTGTAGAATACCAAAGAATATCCCTTGCTAACCCTGCACAGGCTCTATACTTCGGCTACGCCTCGTTCGCAGCCTGTACTAACCGTTAAGGGGTATCAAGCAAACGTATCACCTCCTCAATCTGCGTGGAAAACTCACTTTGAGCCAGCTTCAGCTTTTCAACAGCAATGCTGTTGATGCTGTGGCTGTTGGATAGCTTCTCGTGCTTTTCCAGGATGTCAAAGTTGTCGGAAAAAAGAAGGTCCACGTGAAAGTGCTTGCTGTAGAAGCTGAACAGAAGTAAAAGCAGTTCGATCGTCCCTCCCACCCCGTTCTCCAGCCGGGATATCTGGTTCTGGTTCACCCCCATGGACTCTGCCAGGCTCTCCTGCGATAAATCAAGCCGCTTTCGCAGCAGCTTTAGCCTTTGGCCTAACTCCTGTATGCTCACGCTCATACCTGTAACGCTGTGATTAGTGTCTTAACCTCATTTCTAATTTTATTGTAGTTTGCTCTCAGGATTTGGTCTTTTTGGTCAGGGGTGCCAAAGTTATAAAATTTTGGCAGGTCAAGATACTGCTTTTCTTCCTGTTGTATGTTATCAAGGTCAAGATTAATTTTACAGTGGTAGGTACTGGCAACGTACTTTCCGCTATACGCTTCGCTATCGGAAGCCACCTGGCCTACCAGTTCACCGGTCTGCAGATTGGCAATTTTTGATGCCGGAATAAGCGGTCCCATTTCCTCGTTCATGTTCACCGAAGTACGGTTCCGGTCCACACTGAGCCCCTCCTTTAGCTGCCTCACCCTACCAAACAGTTTCTCCAGCCAGTCAAGCGTTTCTTTATTACGGGCAGAGCCCGAGAGTACATTGGCCGCTACAGAGCAAATGGTGTCGGCTGTTTCCCTGCCATACTGCTGCCTCAGCTGCGGTAGTTCCTGCAGGCCCAGCAGCACAGCTATCTTGTTGCTCCTGGCAGTAGCGATCAGGTTCTCCACCCGGTGTATGTAAAGCGTGGGTGACTCATCCACGATCAGCCCACAGGGCAAGTTCCCCTTTGTATTGATCAATCGTGTCATGCGATTGAGGATAAGCGCATTGCAGGCACTGTTAATGCTCTGTGTGGCCGGGTCATTTGCAATCACCAAAACAGAAGGGTTTTCCGGGTCCGTTATTTTTAAATTAAAGTCGTCTCCTGATAATACCCAGAATGTTTCTTTTGTGGCCAGCCGGCCAATATTAATCTTTAAGGTGCCAATCTGCCCTTCCAGCTGCTCAAAGGCTCTGTTCTTGTAGGCTGTGGCAAAAGGCGAAAGCAGACTCTCCAGCTCAGGTTCGGAAAAGAGCACCTCGAAAATCTGATCATAGCTGAGGTTAATGAAGGAAAGCACATGCGGAAACGAGGAGTACCGGCCTCCCTCATGGCGGCTCAGAAAGTAGATGCAGCTGGCCAGGAAATTAACGGCTGACTGGTTGAAGAATTGCGCAGTCCCTGAGTCCCTGTCTCCTTTCCGCAGCGCCTCCAGCAGCGCCTCAGCCGTTTCGGTGGCATCAGCCAGGGTAGGCAGGTACTCCGGCTTTAAAGGATTAAACCTCCTGCTGTGCTCTACGCTGTTAAAGTTGATGACATGGAACCTGTGGTTTTTCAATACCCCTCTCTTTCTATTGACCAGGTAATGGTAATAAGTCGTTCTGGCCAGGTCTGGAAACTTGAAGTCGTAGACCATCATAGAGAAGCCTTTCCCCAGAAGCTGCTTGATAAAAGGCAACACCACCGAGAAAGACTTTCCAGAGCCGGGCGTACCGATCAGCAGTGTTGCCCGAAAGGGGTTCACCACATTAAGCCACCCGCGGTGTATCCGCTTTTGGTAATAGTAAAGCATCGGGATATTCACCGAGAAAGGCGTATGTACCAATTTCCTGGACTGCTCAAAGGACTCATTCTCCACGTTAAATTTGTCCTTCATCAATCGGTGCTGTATATGCTTGGAGATATTATCCAAGGCTATATGAATCATCATCGCACCTAAGAAAGAGAGCAGGATGTAAGCCGCATCAGACAGGGACACATCCCAGAAAAGAATACGGCTGCTTTCAAAGAAATAAAACAAACCCGAGCCAAAGAAAAAGGCGCAGCCGATGAGCAAGGGAAGGAAGATATGCCGGAGCGGGTCGAGGTCCAGGTTCTTCCTGGCCTTTGTGCCAATGCTCACGATCAGAATCAACCCGAAAGTGAAAGCTTTGGAGAAGTAGATGTGCTCATAAATAGCCATGCGCTTTACTTTGCGCAGTACAGGCTGCAGCTGATACATACTGCCCGAATCCATAAAGAGGAAAACAGCTACCTCCACCACAATAGTGAAGTAGATAAGTCCCTGTAGGAAGGAGTAAAGTTTTTTAATTTCGCTGGATTCTTCCATATCGTTCCTGATAAAGGTTATCCAATACTATCAGATAGATGTGAGGGAAAATCTTAGCAAACTTTCTTTCCCGAAAAAATTCCCGTCGACTAGCCAAATCCTGCTCACAATGGAATTTTGATGCCCGCCAGTAAGCCAGTCCTAAAGTTGTGGTTTACCCGAAGCACGCCCTCATTTTTCTGTTGGAGCATCAGCACTACATTTCCCGGCAGCACATAGCCCAGCTCCAGGCCTGCCTGCAGGGCTCCTATGAAGTGCTCGGTGCTAGAGCCAATGCCTGCCCCCACACGCAGCTTGAGGAATGTATTCTTAGACCGCGTAATCATGGGCTTGTAGGCGGCCCCCACCAGCCAGTTTTTGCTGTCGTCCACATTGCTCTTATAGGCATCACCGTAGATCTCATAGGAATTGTGGTAGCATTTGCTGAACTCTAGGGCAAGGTTAGCAGTTAAGGCATCCTTGTACATCCAGCCGCCTGCCAAGTTCAGGTGGGTGTAGCCCTCTTGCGCTCGGCACGGCAGCACAATTAAGAGCAGTAAGGAAAGGAGTAACGACTTTCTCATAAGGTGTCTGCATGAAGGATGTCGGAATAGTCAATTTTAAGGGAGATGGTGCGCCCAGAAATCTGCTCCTCGGCCACCTCAATATGGAACACCTTGTCCTCTGGGAAAGTAAACTTCCTGAAAACAAACACGTTCCGGTACTGGCGCTTGAAGTGACCCGTGTCATAAAGCTGGAAACTGGGCTGTAGCTCCACCTGTTGAAAGTTAGTGGCCTTGACAACCTTTTTATCCTCAACCTTAAACCGTATTTGATCGACCGTATAGGGAATGTTGGTATCATTCCTGAGGGAGAGATCAATAAAGAAATAGTCCCCCACCGTATAGATGTTGTTCAGCCTTGCCCGCATCCCCTGCCCTTTCGTAGTCACACTGTTGAACCGGGGTTTTCGCTGGAGAGCCAGCAGCGCAAACCGTGCCATGTCCTCCCGGCTCATGGCCACAGCCGGGTTCAGGTAATCATCTACCTGGGTAGGGTCTATACGCACCTCCGTGTCTGCCCGATCCGCCCGGCTGTAGGCTAGCTTATACTGTACAAGGAAGCGCTCTCCAACAATGGTGATAATGCCTGGCTTTGCTCCGCCATGCTTGGGTTTGACCCGAAGGATGTTGGCAACAGGTATGTCTCCGGCCACATCATCTGTGGAGATATCCACGTACTGTATCGGCTCAGGACTCACAATATGCGTGGAGATGCTTTCATGCACGTGCACTACCTGAAGAGAATCCTGTGCCGAGACGGAAAATTTTACGGCAAACAGCACATATAGAAGGAATAGCTTTTTCATATTACTGGGCTTTATTATCTATCAAATAAACAATGGTGTTGTACTTCAACTTAGCTTTATTCTTCCGGATGGCTTTGCCAGCGGCGCGGGTAGTGGTCTGCGAAACCCTTTCCAGCATAGAATAAAGCATTTGGCTGGCGTTGTCAGGTGAATCCTCAAAAGTCAGTGTCTGACCACTGCTCACATTCCCGGCAAGCTCTTTTGTAAAGTCCCGGAACTGTGAATCTGGGACATACAGCCCAGCCAAGCCGTCGTTGTCATAGATACTCAGGTCTACCGGGATGATTTGGTTGCCGTAGAGTATAGAGCGGATAGTTATCTCAATTCGTTGGGCACTGAAACCGGAAACAGTGCCGTAGAGGTAGCTGCCTTTCTTTATTTCGTAGTCCCGCACATAGATGTCATCCAGCAAGCGAATCCTGATCCTGCCGCCTTGCATCACCTTTAACCCTTCGTCCAGAATAGCTCTGATAAACTGCTCCTCACTGTCGGCTGTAATGGTATTGAAAAAGGCTTTATTCGTATTTCTGCTTTTGGTCACGGGTAACGGTGTCGGCTCTTGCTTCTCGGAAGCCGGTGCATGGGCCTTCATCGGCTGTGGCCCCCTACGAGAAGGCACAGGTTCCTCTCCTACCCGGCTCAGGCTGTCAATAAACATCATCTGCTCCCGGAATAGCCGCATTTCCTCTTCATATGCCGATTCAACTTTGCGCATAGGGCGGGCTGACCGTCCAGGCACAGAGGCAGTAGCCGATGCATAGCGCTCTGAGCTGATGCGCTGCCGCTGGCTTACCCGCTCCATAAACCCCTCCGGCTGCTGATCCGATAGGATACGGTTATTGAGACTGTCGAGCATCCGCCGCTCCTCCTCCGTGTACACGCTGCCATAGGCAATGTCCCTGGGGTCTACCCTATCCTCCCCGATTTCCTGCATGGCCGAGTAGTCGGTCCTATATTTAAACTCGTCCCGAAAAGCCGAGAACTTATCCTTCATTTCCCGCTTTCTCAAGTTAGCATCCGGAAGGGAGGTATTAAGGGCTGTTGTCTCGGTGAGCTCCACTTTTGTTTGTGCGGCGGTGGCCGCCGGTGTCATGTCCAGCCACAGATAATTAAGCAGGACAAGGAAAGGGAGTATGATGAGCGGGATGGCATACCTGGGATGCCGAAAGTTAATTCTCTTCATGGATGATTCGGTTTAAACGCTGATCAATAGCTTTGAGAAAAACACTGTCTTGGGCACGCAGGCTGTCAGGATCCAGCTGCCTGGCCGTGTTGTAGAGCTTTATCAGCTCCAGCATATCTGCGGTACTCGACCTGCCTATTGTCATCTTGTCGCCAGAAGTATCAAGCTGCCTGTACAGCTTGCCAACCGACACGGCATAGTTTCCCTGGTGCAGGTGCCGGACGACTAATAGGCCCATGACAGCTACAGACAGTAAAACCAGCATGGCCAGCACCACTGCTTTAGGATTCGAGGCACAGTTGTCCCTGACACTTTCCCTGAGGTATGAAAGCCTTTGCTTTATGTTACCGCTAAAAGGATTTCTTTTCGACATACTCCAAGTCCTTGTTCATGACCGTTTTCCAGTTCTTTATCAAAAGTCCATGGGGGTTGTTCTCTGTGCGCGGCACTTCCTCAAGATCCCCCTCTGTGACAAGAAGTCTTTTCATCACAGAGGTCTCCCGCTCAATGCGCTGTGTGGCGTAGTAGGTAAAGTGCCTGTTTTCGTCCACTTTAACGCTATCGGTTTTGATCGTCAAAACCGCAGAACTAGCCAGGATCTGGTTGTAATAGCCCTTCTCCTTCAGGTTGTTGTATTGTGCCAGACCGGATTCATCCACCAGGTACATGGCCTTGGAGATGTTATTCTTGATGTAGGCGTCATCTGGAGGTAGTGTGAAGAAGAGCAGGTGAAACATGTTCACGTGCGACTTGTACTCTACTGTCCGGTTTACCCCCAGCTCGGTCTGCTCCACCAAGAGCGGCACCGAGTGGTCGATCACATAGATCTTCTTCCGCTGCTCCTCGGCATAACGAAAGGCAAAGGCGCAAACCATACCTACTATAATGATGGAGGAGATAAAGCTGCCGATACTTACGGCAAATGCCAGCTTCATTTTCTTTTCGAGGTTGTTTATCATAGCAAGCGCTTTTTAGTTTATTTTAAAATTCCTCCGGCCGCCTTCGCAGCTCCTCCTGCCATCGTGCCAATGGCATTGCCCACGCCCGTGGTGTGCACGATCCAGGTGGAAATAATGGGAATGGTCAGCATGGCCAATCCTCCCACAATCAAGGAGACGATGTAGAAACTGATGCCGCCCGAGGGGAAGGAAACGTAGGCAATGAACATCTCTTCGTTGCCCAGTACCGCCTTCAGGATATCTATTTCCTTCATCAACCCATACTTGACCAGCACAAAGGAGATGGACATAACGATATAGCCCAGTCCCGAGTACAGCCCTACGGAAATATAGCGGGCAATCCAGGTCAGGTAGGAGTCCCGAAAGCCCGGCAGCACGCTAAGGGCAAAGGAGAAGGGGCCCAGGATCACTAAGATGCCTGCAAAGATGATCTGCAGGAAATAAATAATGTAGGAGCATACCTGGAAGATGCTGATCACAATCCACTCAACCACCATCATCGCCGTAAAGTGCAGCTTGGCCATCAGCATCAGGTAATAGCCTTTCATTTTGTTAAACAGGGGTTGCAGGTCAATCCCCATAGTTTCGTACCAGCTCGCGTCACTGGCCTCACTCTCAATCCGCTCAAACTCGGCGCTGCTCTCAGAGAGTTTTCGGGCCACAGAGTCCACCAGCGCGAGGCGTTCCCGGTGCAAATCCTCCACCTGGTCTACCTGTGCGCCGTACATGCCTTTTGCCTGATCATTGACTAGCTGCAGCGGCAGGTTCACTGCGTCGATAAACCCTGGCCAGAAAACAATCACCAGTGTCAGGGCGAAAGGGCGCAGCAAGGGCATGATGCGAAGCGTTTCATCCCCGGCCATCATTTTGTAAGCCTCCAGGCCAAAGTAGAGCAGCATGCTGATGGCGCAAAGCGCCTGCGCATCATACAGAAAAACACTCACCAAATCCTGTATATTGAGAAAGAGCCCGTCGAACAGGTCAAATATGGCTTTATCGATCAATTCACGCATAGCATCAGTCGGTTAAGTCCTGACTCGTTTTAAAGAGAGAGATGAGCCGCCTGAAATCATTCCTCAAGGCCGTAAGCTCCCCGATGTATACCCGCAGCTGCTCCCCTTTTTTGGCATCGTCCAGGTAAGCGTCCAGGATGATCCCGATGTCGGCGTTAATTCTATCCCGCTCGGCATGGATGGCCAAAATATAATCTGCCTGCACCCCGGCCTGCACCGCCTCAGCATTCATCCCCAATAGGGCAGTGTTGAGTTCATCGATCTTCTTTTTATACAACAGGTGGTAGCCTTTATTCAGGGACCTGTCGGCAAACTTGAACATCTCCTGCTCATATACCTGGCTTACAGCTTCCTCCTGCGCCTCCGCCTTCACCCTGTTCTGGCTCAGCAAAGCCATGGTAGGCGCAAGCTGCAGCATGTTCCGCCTGTCAGGTCCTTTCCTGTACTTGTTATGAAACAGAATAAAGTACCATTTCGGGTTGAACTTTCCCCAACGGGTAACAACCTCCCGCTCCAGCTGGTACCTTGTGTTTTTGCTGTTAACTGGCTGCACGCCTTGCCCCAGGGCATCTGTAAAGAGGCCAGGAAGCAGGGCCAGGCACAAAGCGGGTACAAATATTGAATTCATAGCAATTGAGATAATTTACTTCTTGATTGCCTTGTACTCATCCATCAGGGAGCGGATGATCGCCTGGCTGTTGTCAGGGTAAGTGAGTCCCATCGGATTCATAGTCTTCAAAAGTCCCGCGTACTTGGCCACACGCATCTTGCGCGTAATGGAATAGGCCAGGCCCCGCATCACCCGCAGCTCGTCCACTACGTGGCGGATCAGGGTGAGCCTGTCGGCATTGTTCATTAGGTTCACATCCGTGCCGATGACAGCTACCTGGTAGATATAGGTAAACAGGTCAGATGTCCGGTTGAGCAGCTCCAGCTCTGTCTTGGCAGCGATCAGGAGCAGCTCGTTATCACCGCGCGCCAGTTCCATCATTTGGTTTTGGTAGCGGCCTATGTCTGCGGCAATTTGGGAGGCGTAAATAATGTTCTTGCTCTGCCCGATAATGGATTGCACGGATTTAAGGGAGTTGTACATCTTTTCCTCCAGCTCCTTGATCTGCGTCATCTTCAGGCTGATGGTCGTCTGCAGGGCCGCGATCTTTCCTTCGTTTTCCTTAATGTCGTTTAAGGCCGCCTGCTGGGCCGTGTGGTTGACAACAAGTGTGGAAACGACCGCTGGGTCAAAAACAACCTGCTGGGCTAGTACATGACCTGTTACCAGGCTCATGAAGCTAAGCGTGTAGAGGTACTTTTTCATAGCTGCGTTGCAAAATCAGGTGAACAAATTCATTTAGCTTGAGCCCCGAGGCCTTGAAGTCTGCGACAAACCTTTCCAAGGCCTCCCTGAAATCCCCATACTTGCTCAGGTACACTTGCATAGCCTCTTTTTCCTGGCGCTCGGTGGTGAAGGTCAAATACTCTTCCAGCGATACCTCCACACCGTACACCTCACCTGTGGCCCCACGCTTGATGTAGACTTCCTTGAAGCGGCCCCGCCCCTCTTTGTTGTCAAGGCTGTTGATGGTAAATATCTTCTTGCGCTCCACCTCATTGATAGAGAGCAGCGCGGCGATCTCATCGAAATTGTCCTTGAATTTGGTCTGGTCCAAAAGGCAGATCGTATCGGAGTTGTTGATGATAGAGTTCTTAACCACAACATTGCCGATGATATCATCCAGCTCCTGTGTCACGACCACGGCCTCTCCCCAGAATTTACGGACCGTTTTATAGACGTAGAGGATATAGCCGGCCATCAGCGGAGAGGCAATGGCCTTCCAGGCCTCCTCGATGATGAGCGCCTTACGGTTCTTCTTGTGGCGCATCTTCTGAAGGAACACATCCATAATGATCAGGGTGGTGATCGGGAAAAGTACCTTATGCTCCTTGATGGCATCAATTTCGAAAACAATAAAGGGCTCATCAAACAGGGTGGTATCCATCTCGTTGTTCAGGATCTGGCCATACGCCTCCCCTTTGCAGAACTTCTTAAGGATAAAGCGATAACTGGTCAGGTCAAAGTCAATGGACTCTTTTTGCGTGATCTCGTCGATCTTTCTGATGGAGAAGTCATAGAAGGACTGGAAGGAAAGGTAGCTGCTCTCCAAGCCGTTTTCAAAGTAGTATTGGTAATAGGAAGTGATAACGGAAGAGAGGACGCTGTCCTCAATTTGGCTGACAGTGCCCCCGGCACCTTTCCAGAGCAGGCCCACCAATGACTTGAGAAATTCCCGCTTCTCCTCGTTGAATTCGGCAGCAGAGATCCGGAAGGGGTTCATGGTGATAGGCTGCTCCTCGGAGTAGGTAATGTAACGGCCCCTGTAGTAGGCACACAGGCCGGAGTAACTGTGTCCGGTATCCACCAAAATAACATCTGTGTGCTGCAGGGCATACTGCCGGATCAGGTGGTTCATGAAAAATGACTTCCCTGCTCCCGAAGGCCCCAACACGAACTTGTTACGGTTATTCATCCGGCCTGAGAAGATGGGCGCATCACTCGTGTCAATCGTGATAGGAATCCCCTGCCGGTCCGTGAAGTATACCTGAAAGCTGGATGACTCACTTTGCAGCAAACGTTCTTTAAAAAGCAGACATAAGGCCGCGTCTGAAGTAGTCAAAAATTTATCATATACTTTAAGCTCCGAACTATTGCCGGGCAAGGCACACCGGAATAGTTCGAGTTGGTTATATGCGTTTCGGGAGGGAATAATACCAATGGAAAACAAAGCGCTTTCCAGATAGTTAGCAGCACGGTCTATCTCCTTTTCTCTGGCTGAAAGCAGCACGCTGTAGTGTCCGTACACGAGCAGCTGGTTATCCTTGGCGATATCGGCCATCACCTGATCAATATCCCGCACACTCAGATCATTGGCCGGGTCAGGCATGGAGAGGTGTTTCTTTCTTTTGGCCTGCAGCCTGGCCAATTCATGGCGCTGATCTGGGATTTGGATCACCTGGTTGTACACCAGGCAGTCACAACCTGGTACCTGGTGCAGAAAATGCATCAGGTCTACCGGGAGGCTATACCCTATGTGAAGCGCTGTGTTTGGCTTAAGATTGGACGGAAAGTTGATCTCATCTATGTCCACAAGCGAGATACATCGGATAACGCTGTCACCAACTTGAAGGCCTTCCTCTGAGGCAAGGAGGTTATTGAGCGCATAAACCTCATCGGAAAAGTTGAAGGCAAGCATGCGGGAAATAAACTGCTTCACCTCGATCTCTTTCAGAGCATAGGGCTTGAAAGACCTGCTCTCCAGTATGTCCAGCACTTTGGCAACGTTCCGCTGGAATGCTTTGAAGTCTTTCTCGTCATATGTAAAGAAGCTGGAGCGCCGCACATCCCTTGTTATAGTTAGGTATGTAGAGACGTCCAGGTACTCTCTTCCTGCAAATGCCTCCTGAAATTTCTGACTCAGGAGGTCATCCGTTTTCTTCGGTACATAGCACTTCCTGGCTAGTATGTCCGTTTTCTGAAGGGTGTAGCCTGCGCCTAGAATTTTAACGATGTTGGCAAAGGTCTGGTGGAAGAGATGGTATGCCTCCACGTCTGCACAGTACTGCAGGGCAGGATTTTGTACTTTGATGATAACCGAATAGTCTCCGCGCTCATGATATAGAATATCATGGGCATGACGGTCTATGCCAATGTATGGCAGACCAAACCGCTGCTTTTTCATGGCTAAGAAAAGTGATGACGTTAAAGTTGTGCTGCCAGGGCCAGACTCCTATCTTCGTGCAGAGCGCCTCCATTGTGCGGGCATGATGTATACCCCTTTGGACTTCGTTTTATGATGCAACCCTTTCTTCTGCTGCATAGCCGTAAACCCCATACCGCCGAAAGTCACGACCACCAAGGCTACCAGACCTGAAAAGAAGTTGAGCGAAACAGATAAGACAACTGCCGCAAAGAAGCCAGTTAGAACGGAGGCCAGGCCCCAGTAGATATATCTACCTTTCAAGGACTTAAATACAAGGGGTTTTTGCAGCCCCTTGTAGACATTAAATCCTCTGTTATCTTCGGGAGCCACGGCTTACAAGCCGAAGAAGGCTTTGATCACCACCCCCACCACCATCAGGAATACACAGGACCCCATCCACCCCATGACAGCCTTTTGTGTGTCCTGGTCTCCGGAGTTCCACTTGATGTACACCCTAACTCCCCCAATCAGGCCAACAATAGCTCCGATGACTAGGATTAGGTTGCCTACAGGGTCAATGTAAGTTTGGAGTTCAGAGGCTCCGGCATCAATGCCTCCGGCCCCTTGAGCAAAGGAAGATGGGACAGCGAGGACTACCAATACGAGCATAGCAAGTAACTTTTTCATAATCTCTGTCATTGAGTTAAAAATTTATGAAGAAAAAGGTATTGCGTTTGAAAGTCGCCTGGCGTTCTGAAGGAACTCCTCTAGGGGTATCCCCTGCCCTATCACGGGCATGGCGACACTATTCTCGGAGGCCGTCTGGTGCGCAAAGGCATGCCCGTCGGCTGCAATAGGATATTCTTGGGGGCCGCTATCCAAGGGTTGCTCCTCCTGCTCGTAATCCTCATAATCCTCCTCGAATTCTTCCTCCAGGTAATCCTCGTCCACAATGTCTTGGGGTGCCTCTGTAGTGTCTACTAAATCTGAAACACTGTACTGCGCCACCATATCTGCGGCTACGCCTTTTGCATTTCGAAGGTACAGGTCAAATAACAGGTTACCTACATAATAAAGCACATAGAGTACTGCTACCGTAGCAAAGAAAACGCCCCAAGACATAGCTATATAATTTAAGTTAAAACATCGATTTACAAACTAGACATTCCTACTTTAAATATATAATCGATATGAAATACGGTTTTATACTTATACGTATATTTTAAGATTAGATTATTTATTTATATACTTTTTTACCTAATGTTATAGATTCAGCTTAGTTCAAGAACTTGTTATCCGTTCTATCTCGGAGCCTTTGGATCTCCTCTTTATGCTCTTCAATGAATTTGGCAAACAGGTAGCTTGCCAGCACATTGATTTTGATCCCTCCTTTTTTCTTCAGCAGGTCTAGCACTTCGTGTATATGCACGTCCACATAAACTGTTTTGGAGGTAAAGGTAAACTCATCCTTCGCACTATCGAGCTCAGCAAGCAGTTGTTCAAAGCTCAAACCTGACGCTGCTTTACCCGAAGCCTTTGCAGCTGTCTTTTTCGAGGAAGGCGCCTCCTGCTTTTTGCCTGCTGTAGCGGTAGAAGAAGCCTTAGGCTTTTCACCTTTTTTGCCCGATTTTGAAACTGCGGGCGCCGTCTCTTCTTTTTCCTCAGGAACTGGTTGAACAGCTTTCTCTTCTGCGTTTTTCTGCTGGGGAGCCTGTCCTATGCTTTGCTTAAAGCTCTTGATGTCAAACCCTTTGTTACCTGCTGTAGCCATGAATAATATACGTTATTTAATTAAAATGTTTCAATTATTGAATATTAATATAAATTTTATTTAAAGAATCTTCTATATTGTCTCTAAATACTCATTATATATATACCCAAAAGAATTATCGAGCACCCCACGGATATCCGAAGAGATCGATACGGTATCTATGCGTTGAAATCCTACCCGGTCTGGCAGCGCCGGAGCCACAGTGCCGAATTGCGCCAGCTGCTCATCCACGGCAGCTTTCAATTCATAGTTCACGGAGGACTTCAGGCGGTTTGGCAGGAACACGATCCTTACCTGCGGGTTAACATGCTTGGCCACCTGAACAAAGAACATGGTGGACTCAAAAGTCATCTTCTCATAGGCGAACGGACAGACGATCACCTCAGCGTCCTGGTATACAGCAATGAGCTCGTTCGTGTCCAGCCTGCCAGGCATGTCCATAATAACATGCCCCCCTTGCAGGCTATCAATATGCACCTTGTATTTCGGGTACTCCTCTACCTCCATCTTGATAACCTCGTACAGTGGGTCATTGGCATACAGCTCCTTCTCCTTCTCCCATCTGGAATAGATGGAGTCCTGAAAGTCCATATCCAAGATGATCACATTGTCCTTTTTCTCTAAGGCCAGATAGTTAGCCAGCAGTATACAGGTGGTGGACTTGCCTACCCCTCCTTTTTGGTTTGCTACTACAATTTTCATGTATTAATCGTCTATGTGTATTATCGTTTTCGTTGATTTTTTCTCTTCCTATTCTCGCCCTGATCAGGTCCGAGGTTTGACTCCATATGGTAAAGCATGGAAGCTGCCAGTTGACCGATGGTACTGGAAGACTGGCCCCATGCGTCCTGCAGCCTTTCCTCCCTCGCCCGATCACTACCCTTATCGAGCTCAACAACCTGCACAGCATGAAAGTCAGGCCTCTCATTGGTCAGATCTACCCAGGCATATACCCGTTTCTGCTGATGATCAATCAGGAAATGCTTTCCGTCTGCTTGGGCAATGCTCCAGCCGCAACTGTCCAGGATTTCCTGCAGCGGCCTGCCGCTGGCAAGGCCGCTGTGCAGCTTGGCGGCCACCACCTCCTTCTCCAGAGGGTCAGAAGGCTTCGCAACCGACAGATCCGACTGCTTTACAAAAAACAGCCTGGAAAGCAGCCTCATATCCTTATCGCTCGTCACAACGTACTGCCGTGCCTCCTGCAGCCTTTCCTGGTAAAGCAGCGCCCTGACATGGGTCTTATCAAGCATCAGAACAGGGATGCTGCCTTCTTCATCTCCCTTGATGCGGATCTCTCCCTTTCTGTTGATCAGGAGCCCTGTTGCCTCCAGCTGTATTTTGAAGCCGGTGTAACACAGCCCCCTGTCTGCAGAAAGCTTGGCTATGAGCTCCCGTCCAGCCTGTTTTTTATCTTCTCTGTTAACACTGGAAAGCAGCTCATCGAGCTTCATCACCTGGGAGCCCTTCAGCACCTGTTTGCTGGCATGGTCGAGAATCGTGTAGCCATAGGGAGTGCTCTTCCCCTCTGCCTGGTGCACCACCAGCTCTATCCCGAACTTTTCCTTTAATAGCCCGGAGAACTGCTCCACCGTTAGGCCTCGTTTATACTTGCGGAACATGGCTTTCAGCTGCCCTACACGCGCATCTGGTGCTTTATACTTCGCTATCCTGTCAGCGACTTCTTTCTTTGCAAAGGCATGCACCACTGAACCGTACTTAATGAACTGGTACTGTCCCTCCTTCTCCGTGACCTTCACGCCTTCCCTTTCGAGCAGCAACTTAAACTGAGCTTCAGAGGAAAATCCATATGCCAGCGCTTTCGTCAAGTATGCTTTTATCTCGTATGCCACATCCTGCATCAGAATCTCCTGCATCACTTTCTGAGACCTTACGTTTTCATACTTGTCATTCACCTTCTTCCCCTCTTTGCTTACCCTGGTAGACACCATGTGCACATGGTTGTGCGCAGTATCTGAATGAAAGTAGATAAGGTAGGGGTTATCATGGTACCCCATGCGCTGGAGGTACTGCTCCGCGATTTCCAGGAGTTCCTCCGCACCCTTCTCCCTTCCCTTGCAGGAAATAATGGCATGGAACTGGGACTTTAGCACTGATTCGTTTGTGTTTGCCACCAACGTCATGTACCTGATGTAATCCTCCTGCTTCAAGCTTCCTGCTGCCAGATTCAGAAAACCGAAGTTCTCAGCCTTGAGCAGCTGAGCTGCACCCTGTGCTCTTTTCTCTTCATTATAAACAACGCCATTGAACCCGGCAGCGGCAGAAAGGATTTTCACAATCATAGCCCACTCTTTAACGCATCAAAAATATAACAAATAATAATTTTCACATAAAAGCTACTATATATTATTTAACAATTTTAAAGTATTATATTTTATTTAATAATTATCAGTTGTTATTTATTGCTCAAAACTCAATAATTAATAGGTAACATTTATTAATTCTTATTTATTAATTCTTATTTATTAATTCTTATTTATTAATTCTTATTTATTAATTCTTATTTATTAATTCTTATTTATTAATTCTTATTTATTAATTCTTACTTATTAATTCTTACTTATTAATTCTTATTTATTAATTCTTATTTATTAATTCTTATTTATTAATTTTATTTATTAATTCTTATTTATTAATTCTTATTTATTAAATAATAAATATTATTTAACCTTCTTAAACCTAGCAGCAGCAATCCGGAGAAAAGACCGAAGCGCCTTGACCAATTCTTTTTCTATACCCCCGAACTCTATCATGTGCCTGTTAAAATCGGCAAGAAACTGCAGGTTTATCATATTGTTCGCCTTCAGGTAATTGACATAGCGTGCTACTTGATTGATATTGTTACCGACCCTGCTGATCTCTGGACCCAGCTTATCCAGAACCGCGATCAACTCTTTGGGATTAGCAATAAAATCGTCAGGCTGCGCCAGTGTCTTCTTTCGCAGGTAAACAGACAATAATTCATGCCCTGCAGCCGTCATCTCAGCCTCCAGTTGCCTGTATTCGCTATCGGAAAAGGTCAGCTTTACTTGTCTGGCTCTCTTTAAGTCAGGCGATAGTTTTGGACGCCCTCCCTTTGCTTTCTTAACATCTTCCATACATTCTATGCTCAATAAAAACACGAGTTGCGAGTGGCTTTACCCCTGCTGACAGCTACGCTGAAAGCAGGGCAAGAGGTTTTGAGGGACTCAAAACACATCTTGCAATACAAAGCCCTCCATACATCAAAAGAAAGAATTCTAAGCAAATAATACAAGGAGGGAGGGAGATTAGGAAGAGTAAGATTCCAAAGGCGGAGCATTAGGTAAGCTGGACGGGACAGGGGAGCATGGATGACAAGTACCTACTATAAGAAAGAGCTTCAAACACTAAATCCAGCGGAACAAATATTTAATAATTATTACTTATTAGCTATTATCTAAAATATAATAAGCAATATCTAATAACTAACATGTATTAGATATTACTTATAATTCTTTTTACAGCTAGTAATATGTGCCAATTAAAGGTAAGCAGCTTAAAAGTCAAAGTTGATAGTTTGAGACAATAAGCAGAAAGAATCAGAAAAGGGTAGACAGGTCAATAGGGGAGAGGTAGGGTTCCAGAAGCCTTCGGCTTTTAAAAGCCCGTATATGGCAAATACTACTATCGCTATTACATGAACTAAACCAAACCTCTGCAAAAAAATCACCTATGTAGTAGAGGCATACCCGATACTCCCCATCGAGGCGGCTTGAAAGGAACTGCCCCTCATCCCATACAGCCTGTGCCCTGTCATCGATAGAAAGAATACTATTGAACTCATATAGATTCATAGGCGAAAAAGCGAGAGGTTGATCAATAGGGTAGTAGGCAATATAAAGCTTAGCATCTTGTGCTTTGTGAAGCTATCATTTAGTTGCTCCTTCAGCAGGTGCCGATTTCTTGATCGTTTCTTGAAGTAAGGCAAAGAGCTTGATCGCATCTACATCCAACATTACTGCCAGGTCCAGCACTTCACTTACCCGAAAGGATCTAGGATCGTCAATCTTGTTCCGCAGTCGCTGGTTGTTAACGCCTAGTGCTTTGGCCACGGGAGTATACGGCACGATATCAAACAGCTCAGCAAGGGAAGTCAGCTGTTGCTTTTCAAGCATACGCTTGCCTAATTCAAACTTAGGGCTCTTATCTTCAATTTGCATTGTCCTATAACTAACGAATACTGGTGGTTTATTTTAAGATAAAACATCTAATGATAGATGCCTACAAATATATACGTAACATATACAATTTGATACTAAAAGTATTTGATAAGTTTATCGTCTATTCTTCTTTTACCTGTTCCTCAAGAGCAATCAAGACAACAGCAGTAGGAGGGAGGAAGATTAGATGCTCTTGCAAGCCACAAGTGCTCTCAAAAAGCAACTGCAGTGTTCGTCAAGCCTTTGATAAGATTGGAGAAATGGGTAGCAGAAAAACAAGCATATTTAGATAAAGTAGAGGTACAAATTCTCATAAGCGAGGTTATGTTTAATAGACAGGTAACCTGCAGCAGTCAGCCAAGGCTGAACAGGTGAAGCACATCGAGCTACGCAAGGAAGATCTTATGAGCAGCTTAACAACCTCATCTCGGTGCACCAGAGGGCAGCGGCGGCCACCATGGCTAGCACCGAAAGGCTGCTGCAAGAGCAGACCAAACGGGAGCAGGCAGCCTTCGAGCGGCTAGGCAAGCTGATCGACGCAAATCAGAAATCCTCCTGGTCAGCGAGCCAGGAGGCACTTTTTTATTCTTTCAGCTCTCTATCAGAAATTTAGTGTTTTACTTTATTTACAGATTGAATCTGCTTGGCAGCTTCTTCAAAAGCTAAATTCGTTAAGAAAATAAATCATTCTTTTACCAACTCTTCTACAATAGCCTGATGGTCTGCTTTCCATTGTTCGAACAAGGGGCCTGTGCTTGGCCCGTTAAAACCTGAATGTACTTTGCGTAGTAGGCCGTTTTTATCAATGTATAAGGTAGTTGGAAAGTATATGGGGCCATCAATGGTTGGAAAGACTTTGCTGGCATCTTTTTCATGCCCGGCAATGAGAAAGGTATAATCGGCATTAAGCCTGTTTTTAGACTTTTCTACCCTGGCTTTAGCGTATTGAAAATCATCTTTTTTCTCAAATGCCAGTGCTACAATTTCTATACGTTCTTTGTTATCATTATACCATTGGCCTAGATACTTGGTTTCGTCCATACAACTTGGACACCAGGAACCGAAAATTTGCACAATAAGAGGCTTGCCCATAAACTGCGGATCGGATAAAGAAACTATATTGCCTTGTAGGTCTGGAAAGCTAAAGTTAATGGTTTGAGTAGATACTTTTCTATCTTTACTGGCCAGCCGGAAATTTTCATTCGGTTTTGCAGTAAAAGAATAGTTGCCCGTAAGACCATTTAAGTATTTACCTATGAGCTCACCTGAATCATTTAGATGCCCAATAAAAAGTTTAGCCTCTTCACCATTAAAGGTGCTTAAATAAAAGGTGCTATCACTTACATTGCCTTCCAGGTACCTGAAATCTCCTGAGGCCAATGCAAAACTTCCGGAAATATGGTTACCCTCCTGGCGGAAATTGCCTACCGCTGGCCTTGGTTCACCAGAGCCAAGGCTAAAATATGTTTCCCATTTCCCTGTAAAATTATAAGCAGGATTGCCCTCAAGCTTAAACCTTTGCTGTCCGTTGATCAGAGCAGCTTTAAAGGGAGCCCTGTAATTCTTTACATAATGCTTTACCCACTCACCCGTAAGGATAGTATCAGTATATTTTGCACGCAAGCTTGCATCAAACACGTTTATATCCATAATAATGGAATCTTCTTTTATCAATACATCTGTTTCCAGTCGTTCATCACTGTTAAGTATGTAGGCCTTTAAATTGGCTCCTTCTCCCTCAAACTGAATAAAGAAAGGTACTTCATTTCCCTGTAGTTGAATGGCCGCCCGGTACTTTCCCTGGGGGTAACTTTCTGTTGAGGTAGTTGTAGAAGTGCTCTGGCAACTAGCTAGTAAAAGTATAAAAGATGAGTACGTTAAAAGTTTTTGCCACATGAGCGAGTAAGTTATTCTATAACAAATATATTGAATTATAATTTAGAGCATGTTTAAATTTTGCGGAGGGGATAAAAAAAACGAGTCAGCGCGTAAGCAATAAGTGACCAAACTGTATAGCTTATGCAATCTCAATATCAGAGACTCACTGACTCGCAATGGGAGGTGGTTAAAGAATCTGAAATCAATCCTTTTCATCTATAATGTTTTTTAGGTCGGATTCAATTTCCCTAAGGAGCAAACTGTCATTCGGCATTATGCTATCGGGATTAATATGGTTCAGCTTACCTTTCAATTGGTAAAGGTCTAGGAGTTCAGAGGTGGTGGATTTATTTCTCACTTGCACTTGCTGGTTACCGCTGTCCAATTCAGAGAATATCCTATCTATGGATGTACCATAGCCCTTTCTGTTAAAGAGCCTGCCTATAAGCTATCCCTTGATCCGCCAGAGCATGAGCCGCAGGGGCAACTGCTGGGACAACGCTGTGGCCGAGAGCTTCTTCAAAAGCCTGAAAACAGAGTGCGTGTACGGCGCCAGGTTTGCAAACCAGCGAGCGGCTGCCATAGAAATCTTCGAATACATCGAAGTCTTCTACAACAGGGAAAGAATCCACTCGAGCCTGGGATACCGCACGCCAAAACAAATGGAAGAAAAATTAAACATGAATCCTATTGCAGCTTAATCTTTTGTCCGGTTTTTTGTTGCAAGTCCATTCGAAGGGCACCACCCCTCTACATCCCCCCCAAATGAAAGATTTGCATCTTTTCTCTTTTTGATCATAGTAATATCTAGTAATTGCGGCTCTACAAGGACCTGGATTAGGTGCTAACGTGCATCTTTCGAGCATAATTTGGTCCTTCTTACAGCTTGATTGGACAAGAACAAAAAAACAAAACTAAAGTAGAGCAATCACTTAAAGTTCTTTTTCATATCATCATGACCCATTTATCTTGAGGATGGTTGCAGAATAGGTTTCTAATATCTTTTACTTGCTGCCAACAATTCCTCCTCCCGCTATAGTGCCAAAACCTTACCCCCTCCAGTTGGCGGGAAACGGGGTTTCGCCTATAACTCGTGTTATGTTAAAAAAGATAAGATTTAAGAATTATTAAATGTAGCAGCTATAGAATGAGTAATTAGCTGAACTCATCCTTGCAATTAACCGAAATCTACTACAGCAAAAGGAATCCCGCCGAAGGCGGGTCGCCATGGCTGAATTTCGACTTCCAAATTTCAGAAGCCACCCCCTCAGTATTAAAAATGAAAGATCTTGTCTGGGAGCCAGACAAGATCTTTCTAAAGGCTATGCTGCCATAGTTGTTGCTTCTGCCCCCAGGTTACTTTCTGCCTGTAGGTTCAGGATATAGCTAGCCGCTTTAAAAGCCTTTGTGCTTGCATAGATGATCATCGTCTTATCATCTTCAAACTTCTTCGCCCATCCTTGCAGGTAAGCCACCGAGTTTTCAAAAACCTCCGCTTTGATACCTGTAAAGGCGTTGAGGAAACTTGCTCCCATCTCGGCTATCAGTTCCTCCTTAGAGTAATTTATGTCGCCAAAACGGGCCGCCTTCTCTTCATCAGCAAAACGGTTAAGCCTGGTTTGATGGCCTGTAGAGTGAATCAGTTCGTGAAACAAAGTCGCGTGATAAGCCTGAGAGGAAACAAAGCTGCTCAGCTCCGGCATCTGTACCGTATCATTAAAAGGCGCATAGTAGGCCTGGGAGCCTCCGTGCAGAACGTTCGGGCGTGGCATAGGGTATTGATCCACCACCTCCTGACAAGCCTCTATTACCTGCAGATCGGTACGTTCATGAACAGAAGGGAGGGTAAACTCGATTCCTTCCACCTGATCAATGTTAAATACTGTCCAAATAAAGGGGACAAACCTTCTCTGACACACCTCCTCTGTCTCTCCTGCATTGCCTTTAGCCTCCTCAGTATCACTGTTGGCGTAAATTTTCCAGTAGATGATCTGGGTTCCTTTCTCTCCCTTTTTTACATGCCCGCCCAGTTCTTTAGCCTGTTTGTAGGTAAGAAAATAGGGCGTCCTAAAGTTTTTTTTATCAGTCAGGTAGTTCAGAAAGAAAGCATTGAAGCCTTCATAATAGCGTCCAGATACATAGTTTTTAGGCAATCCGTACGATGTCCAAGGCTTTCTCCAGAATACCTGGCCTTGCTCTAATTGCTCGATGACCTCATTTGTTACCTGATCTGCCAGTTGAATGAATTTTTGATACGCGCTCATAACTTTTAGCTTTATAAGGTTAAACAAAACTCATATTAATATATACGTTATGTATTCAATTGGTTACATTTAGTATGTATTATTTATTCACAAAATAGAGTTTTTATTTCCCCTTATGTTAGCGCTAAATTGCTTGTGTGCTATTGTAGAACAGGCATTACTACAGAAAGAAAAAAGGAAAACCCGCCGCCAAGCGGGCCGCTACGGTTGGTTTAACAGCCGAGATTTGAAGGAGTGAGGGACTTTTATAAAAGTCCCTCGTCTGCAAAAGAATAATAGCCCTCATTAGTAAGGATGATGTGATCCAGAACAGCAATATCAAGTAAGTTACCGCCCTCCTTCACCTTTTTAGTAAGGCTAATATCTGCACTGCTAGGCTTTAAGTTGCCCGATGGGTGATTATGGGCTAAAACGATCCCACTGGCATTGGCTTTGAGCGCAGCGACAAAGATAAGTTTCGGATCTGCCACCGTACCGGCCACGCCACCGGTAGAAACCTCAAATATTCCCAGCACTTTGTTTGCCCTGCTTAATAACATAACCTTAAATTGCTCACGGAACTGTATGCTGCCCTCATCCCACAGCTGTAGGAAGAAAGTGTAACTGTCTTTAGAACTCGTAATCTGCGGGCGCTCGGAGGCCTTCACCTGGGGATGGTAGCTGAGCTTTACCTCTGCAATCTGGCTGACGGTTGTTGAAGTCTGTTCCATACACAAGATTTAAAGGATTTGATATAAAAGATATATTAATATATACGATATGTATATATTAAGTTACATTATGTATACATTATTTTTATTTTTTTTATCTCATCTTTGCCGGCCCTGTGTATGGAACCTTTAGGCTTCATAGCTATTCATTAAAGCACTGGACATATTTTATCTGTTTTTGTAAAGAAGTTGTGTAATTTTCGCAGCGCAGGTCTCTTTCTCTTCCCTTTTGTTAATTCTTTATTGTTCACGAACCCCTCCGACATTTCAAATTACTATTTATAAGGAAGTATATAGAAGTATATATATTTAGTGGCAATACTTGAACGGCTGCACGGAGTAGAGCAAATGGGCTGCATTATTGGTGTGGCGATACTTGAATGACCTACTACTACTGAGGCAACACTTGAATAGCTTTGGAGAAGCGTGGCAATACTTGAACGGCTTGAGACAATACTTGAGTAAGTAAAACAGCTATTGTTGAGGGAACTAGCCAATTTGTGGCAATACTTGAACGACTTGAGACAATACTTGAATGGATTGTGACAGTACTTGAACGGCTCCAGCTACTGAGGCAATATTTGAACGGCTCTGAAAGAGTGTGGCAATACTTGAATAGCAAATATTCTCTTGGCTCAAGAAGGCATCCATAAGGTAAAAGATCGATTCGATACATTAAGCCTGCCGCTTCATATGGCTTGCAGCAACGTAACCTGTCCAGATACCCTCAGGAAGAATGCCTGTGGCATGCTGGAGACATTCGCTAGGAGTTTCTATCATCATTACTCGAAGTGCCATCGTTAAGTCTGAGTACATTAGAGACAAATCGTTCCTGCGTATAATGTCGATCCCCTCCACATTGCCCGTTATAGAAGAATTGGCTGCTCAGCTTGTCATACACTATTTCGATAACGCAGCCTCTTTGGTCACCTAATCCTGTAAGCGTACCGCTTACTTATACATCTTCTCCAAGTTTGTATTTTGCAAAAGTCATATCTCATCCATATTTTAGATTGGCTCTTTATGTCTCGTATGCGTGGCAATACTTGAATAATAGGCTAAAACACTTGCTTAAAGTCCTTCCAAGGGCAATGTAGGGAGTTTCCATATAGCCTTTAGTTCTGCCCTGCGTGACAATACTTGAATAGCTTTTTAATTATCGTCGGAGAACAGACCTCCCCGAATAAGCTTTTTCGCCATTGCCAGTGTGATATCCTTGTTGTGCACCTTAAAATATGCTTTGCAAAGCTCATTTGCTTTGTGCGTCAGGTCCGCGTCCGAATTAGTCAGCCAACGCTGAAAAGTATCTTTCTCTCCTGTGATCTGGACATGGTTCCCATATGTATGGTGGAAAAGATCCCGCATGCGCTCCAGCAGGGCAATGTAAAAGTTGTGATCCTCCTTCGCCTCCATAACCTCGTGGTATACGGAGAAGTCCAGACTAACCCAATAGAGCTCTTGGTACTTTTTAGTTGGGTCTCCTTGGACAAAAGTATAGTCGAAAGGCAGTTTTCCCTTCTCCCGAATGTAATCCAGGACCCTCTTTACACTTTTTTTCTTAAACCGAGGTTCCTCTGACTCAATATGGGCAACCGAGGCCAACAGATCTATGGGCAGCTTCGTGATGCGTTTACCTGAACTAAGCAGTTGGTGACGCGTCTTGTAAAGGAAAATGTACAGGCTCTTGCGCCCGTCGCCACCACGCCCTTTTCCTACATGCTTATAGCCGTTGGTGTCGATGGTATAGTACCTGCGGAAGAACCCTTCCATCAGCTCATCCGATATTCGGACATCGTAAATTTTGATAGTGTTGGTGTGTCTGTCGATGCTAACCTTAATATCCTTGAGAATGGCAAAGTTCTTCAGCTCTATCACCTTATCCTGATGCTTATACTCGTAGGAGCGAGAGAAGATGATGTTATTGCTCAGCATGTGGAACAGGGCATAGTCAAAGGTTGTTTCAAACCTGTGACCGAAATATTCCGGCACTTCCGCTTTGGGGTTATTTTTGAACTTGGGGTGCACCTCACACAAGGTCTGCTTGTTACGCCCAGTCTCTTTGCAGAACTCTGAAAGCGTGAACCTCGTGAAACCGAAAAGGTCCTTTTTCATTTTCCTCGAAATGAAGACGATGAAATCTTTCACAATACCGGCATCTTCATCAAAGGATTTCTCAATGTCTCTGATGTTATCGGCTACGCTCCTGTCAATCCTACTCAGGAAGTAGGTCGGATCGCTTAAAAGGGCCTCAGAGGGTTTGTTCTCGTGTTGCATAAGTTACTAAAAAACAGGTACGGATTGGCAACTCAGCCACTGGTACAGTCCTTCCTCCTCCTTATAAGGGACGGGTTGGTAAAAATCTTTGGGTAAGTTAAATTTTTTCAAAGTTAACAATGTACAAAATATAAATCTTTACAGAACTAACCTTTCTCGATTCGGATGCTGTACCCGACTTTCTGCAGCGTTTCCTGGGCTTTGATAAGCCTTGCCAAAAAGGTTTGCCTATAGCTCCCCTTCCCACGGCCAACGCCTTCATCCAGCTCGGCCAACTTCTCCCAGGTTAGGTTTGTCTCCTTAAACATAGCCTTCACCTCTGCAGTGATGTGGGTCTTAGGATCACACGCTGCACATGTCTCGCCTTGGTTGTTCTCACTCATAGTTTGAACCTGATAGATTGCTTAATTGATAACTCAACAGGCTCAAGGGCCTCCTTAAACAGTGGGTAAAAAGGGGAGGGACCTTTGTTTCCTACAGCAAAAGATGCCTGCTCTGCCTGTTGGTACTGCTGTTCCGAAACCTTGCGCCAGTCTATTTCATACCCCGCCTGTCGGGACAAAAGGGAAAAGAAAACCTTTAGTGTTCTGGTGTTCCCCTCGCGGAAGGGGTGAATGGCATTCAGTTCCTCAAAAAAATAAGATCCCTTCAATAGGAACTGCTCCCTGTCCAGTCCCTTTAAATACCCCGCTGCCTTCAGCTCCTGGAGTAAGTGGTTGGCATAGGGCTCAATCATACGTGGCGCGGCATGTACAGCATTGCCTTTGGAGATCATCACACTCCGTAGCTCCCCTGCCCAGGGATAGACGGTGCCAAAGGTTTCCTTGTGGATCAGCTGCCAAAGCGCTAAATTAAACTTTAGTTGGCTGACTAATTTACCAGGCAAAGCCAATACGTTATGCCTCCAATGAGTAAGCTCTAATTTGCTTAACTTAGCTGCGTCCCTAATGTTAAAATGATTGATCAGCACACTGGTGCCGGGATAGCAGTACCTGTCGTTCATTACAGATACTTTAAGTTGAATACCTGATTCATCTCCTCAGGCGTGATTTGTCCGTTGATATACAGCTCGTCCAGCACCTTGTTGAGCTCCTCCTCCTCGTAGCCCTCGCAGGAAGCGATGTGGTTTGTCTGCCCGAGTTGCTCCCTCCGTTCCTGGCGAACCATTTCCGATACCACAGGCCTGTCTCTGTACTGAGATAAAAGCTGCTGTACTTTCTGCTCCCTGACCTCCTGCTGCACTGTCTCCAGACTTCTAATAAGTCCGTTGAAGTACTCTGCTATAGTTCTGTGATTGCGCCGGTTCGTGGCTTCTATGGCTTTGATAAAGTACATATCGTCCACGTTGCTCTGGTCATAGTTTTCCAGTATGATCGTGGTCCCGTTCTGCAAAATGCCTTTTACTCTGTTCATGCTAACTCAAGGTAATGCCTGTAATGGTATACGAAATAGGCTTATCAAATGTAACAATATATTGTTACATTTGCAAATAAAAACAAGCTTTGCTTCTGTTTCCAATTCATATATTATCACAAGACTGTTAATCACCAACATATCTAAATCCGAAGTCATCTATGGCAAGAAGCAGTTCATCAAAAGAGGCTCTATGGTTATGTAAAAAAGTTGATGTAAACTAAAGGTAGCGGTATATTATTCTGTTGTTAAATCTAACAGTGATACCATGAACTGTAATTTCATTAGGGAAATCAAAGAGCAGGTAGAGCGGGAACTTACTGTGAAAGGCAAAAAAGTTGTGAGGGTGACAGTGCCAACGGAACTTCTCATATGTGAGAATGAGAGAGGGGCGCAAGAAGTCAAGGCGAGAAGTCAAGGCGGTGACTTTCTCAGAGTTGCACGTTCAGCTTAAGGAGTTAGAACGACATCAGAAATCCATTTTTATACATAGCTATTGTCCGTATTGTGGCACCAAAGTTCTGTGATAAGGGATATGCCAGAGATAGCGCTAGACAAAAGTACCTTACCCAAAGATGGACAGCATGTCAAGTGGCTAGTATGGATAAATGACGTAGAGGCTATCTGGAAAGAAGGGGAGTACCTTGCAAAAGAGCAGCTGTTCATCAGAGGGCCATTTAATGGAAGTTACAGTTCATTATTAACTATAAGCGATGAAGACTTCGATTCCGCTTGGCACGTGCTGAGGTGGGAGGCTGTGAACAGCAGCATCACAGTGCAAGGGAAGTAAGAAATATTTTCCAAGGGAGGTATATGATCGTTAGTGTGTCCCTTATTTCAAAGCAATAAAATCTACCACTGCATGATAGAGCCCTTGCGGTTTTGCCAGGATACTATACGGAGACATTTTTATTCTCAAGGAACTATAAAATCACACACCCAAAGAGTTGATCAATGTTCTGTGGGTCCGCCAGACTAACTTTAAAATAGCGTTATAGCGTTTATTAAGTTCATACTAATAAAATTGCTTGATACAGTTATTAAAAGGTAGTCAGACTTGAAAGCTAAGCCTCTTTGTCAAACCCCACAGCTTCCAGAAATAAGGCGAAGAAAGTCTTCCTCATAACAGGAGGAAATCATTGCACCAATAAATCTTAAGCTATTATTAGTCCACTGACATTATAGTCAAGTATCTGAATAACACTAATAAATAATACTTATAATATAAGGCTCAATATTTAATACATAACACATAATAATTATTATTTATTAGGTATTAAATATTCGTTATGTGGTTAATATCTAATCTTGATGATAGTCACTGAACATAAGTAATTGTATTATATGAGCCTTATCTAAACGAAAGACTCCGCTGAGCCTCTATCAAAGAAGCATGCTTCTCCTTATCCAGTGTTTTGATCAACTCATGCAAAAGCGAATAAGCGGTGTTAGATTGAAGCAGATCCACCTCCTGCACACTGTTTACCATCAACTTGCGGTTACAGATATTGATGCGGTTAAGCATCGGAACAATGCTGTTGAGGTAGCGGTTATAGAAGCCAGCGATATCTTCCACGCCGTCAGGAAGCTTATAGCCTGACTTTCCCTGAATGCTGGCAATTAGCACCCCGTTGTCGCGCAGGTGTTGGACACAAACCCGCAACTGCTGCTCCGAAAAAGCCGGAAATCTTCTTTTTAGCTTATCGATGATCTCCCGTTTCTCGATGAGGCGGTCAGGCGCAGTGCGGAACATCAGGTACAGGTACTGTAATACGGCAAGTGCTTCCTCCGAAAGGCTGTTTCTACCAGAGAGTGCCTCCTGCGCGGATTCCGAGGCTATTCTTCGGATAAGGTGGTTCTTCTGCTGGTCTTCAGGGGCAGGAGAGAGGAGATAATCTGTTCTTTCAAAAGGGAAAAAGTCAATAAACGTACGATCGTGCAGCAAGTCGAACAGTGCGGATGCCTTTTCGTGGCTGTGACTGGTGCAATAAATCTTGCCCAGGCAGCCTGAAAGAAAATCCGCCAGCTGCACCAGGGGCTCCTCTGCCTTATCCTCCACCAGGCGGTAAGTGCGCTCAGGCGTAAACAGATCCCGCTGGATAACTTTGGTTTCAATGTAATGGTGTAGGCTGCGCCGAAATTCTGGCCAGCCAAGCTGATCGGCATGTATTGAGAAAGCAGTAAAGTTTTTGGGAAACTGCTTGAGGAAAATCCGGTTGAAGTATTTATAGAACACATCATTACGATCAAACCCTGCTCCTTCCAGTTTGCTCTTGTTGATGACCATTCCCAGCACGACGAAGTCCAGCTGGCGCAGCTCCTTCAATACCTCCAATCTTTTCCGGAAGCCCTTCTTATCATTGGGGATACGGCTGGACTTGATGGGTTGGCCTTGAAAGAAGCGGTGGCTAATTGTTTCCCTTAGCTGCCGGGCCTGCTCCAGCTTCGTATCATCCAAAAGCACGGCTGTAAGCACAAGATGAGAGAAGGTACCGGCTTTATCCAGGTTCAGGCTGGCGTTTCCGTATTCGTCCAGAAAAATATGTACATGTTGCATAGGAGGAGTATAGGGTGATAGCACTTATGCCACATAAGATACAAAAGATGAAGCACTTTCAATATAAATATAGTAAGCCTAAACTACTCTGGTGAGGTGAGGGCATTCGTTTGAAGCTGCCCTTGTCGGATGTGCAGCCGCTGAACGGTGATGGCAAAGAATTTCTTCCCCCTGCGAGTGGTGAAGCCATGGCTGTTTAGCCGGTCAGCAATTTGCTGATAGGTCATATTCTTTTCCCGATACATCTGGATAAGTTCCGTAGCCTGCCGGTTGGCTTTGTGCGAGGCCGCGTTCTCACGCCGCACCTGGAGCCCTTTCGTCCTGGCTCCATGGGTCAGATTCTCTGGCGAACCCAAGGCAAAACCCTGTAGTTTTTTTTGCTGGAGCGCAGCTCTGGTCCTAGAGCTGATAAGTTCCCGCTCATGCTGGGCCAATACGGCGAAGATGCCGATGGTCAGGGTATTGGCATCCGGCATGTCCACAGCAAGAAAGTCCACGTGGCTGTCACGCAACTTAAAGATAAACCCGGCGTTACGACTGAGGCGATCAAGCTTGGCAATCAGCAGCTGGGCCTGCTCCCGCTTGGCCAGGGCGATGGCTGCCTCCAGCTCTGGTCGGTCGTTGCGCTTGCCGCTCTCCACTTCAATGTGCTCGGCAAGGAGCGCATCGCCGGCCTTTAGGAAACCCTTCACCATCTCTCGTTGTGACTCCAGGCCCAGCCCGCTCTGGCCTTGCTTCTTGGTGGAGACCCGGTAGTAGGCCACGTACTTCATCTTCGCTACTCCTTAATATATAGGTGAAACTCGGATGCAAAGATAGTTATAACATTTTATAAACGTCCGTTTTTAAAATGTTATAAAGCATAAATAGCGCTTATCCGCTTACAAGGCTCCGCCCAGAAAGTAAATTAAGTTGAAGAACGGAGGAGATGCTTAGCTTTTGCCACAGCATTTTTTTTGCCTCTCTCAGCTTTGAGAAAATACATTAATAAAGGTGTAAGATTTTGCACCTAGTATTGGTCCTGTGTGGTGCTACATTTCGGCCTTAACTATGGCCAAGCTAATGTGGTAAGTAAGCACGGGCAACACCATTAGCTGAATAAGAGGCAAAAGTTCTATTCTTAGCACTGGCACCATTGACATGCGGGGAGTGTATTCCCATACTCCTGTTTTAAGGGCCCACAGTTTGAAGCCTGTCGCAAGGGCACCCCCAATTAAAGCAGCAACAGCATACCCGTGTTTTGCGGTTACGCCTTGGCCAATAGAGGTCTTGATAGACAAGGTTAAGCAGGACATCCAACAGCAGAATCACTAAACCGTCAATCACAGCGGCAACAAAGCAGATCCAAAAATGCTCCACAAAACCGCCGTAGCCGTCATTCATACAGAAAGGCCTGCGCATTCTCCCATACCAGATTAACCCAGAACCTATTAAAAGTGTCCACACAGAAAGCTTGGCAGCACTCCTCCACCTTGGCTTACCATAATACTGCTCATCCATGATCGGCAGATATGTATGAATCTACGAGTGCGGCTGGATAACTTCAAACTGCTAAAAATCCTGTCGATCTTGAATTCATCATCTACAGGTTTGCTTTAACCCTATGGTTTCCAATTCACCTTTAATTGTAGTGAAGGGCTTGGTAGCAGGGGGAACTAGTAATTTATTTGCGATAACTCAAGGATACCCATTCCTTTTTACTCAACAGCTTGTTGCAACTCCATCAGGCACCTTAAAAGTAGCCTTGGAAAGTTCCAAATGTAATCAAACTGTGACTCCCATTTAATTCTAATACATAAAAAATATATAAATATTTTAATTAAAAATATAAAACAAAGAAACATTCTCAGAGTATACAAAGTACCTCCCAAGTACTTAGGAGTCATAATAAGCACTTAATTGCTTCTCCCTAGTGAAGATAGAGGTACTTCACCATGTTACTGGACTCGCACAACCAAAAGCTTGACACCCTTAACAATAGCTGTTGTTCAAATTTATGCACAGGGTGCGATGCAGCAAAACACAGGCAACACATAGGAAAAGGACTACAGTTTCTTGGCGGTCCCTAAAGGAGGCCAAATAAAAAATTAAAGGCCACCCAACAAGGAAAGAAGTAGTTTATAATACTTACATCATACAGTGATGCTAAGTAAAGGTCCAGGTGCTTGTCCAGTCAGTAAAAAGCATCTTGCCGAAAGAAAAACTAGTGTACCCGTAGATAAGAAGAACAAGAACTATAAAAAGCATATGATGACAAAGAGGCAGTAGCATAAATGTCGCTAGAATAAAGCAACTGAAGATATCGAAAGCATCAGTCTATGAGGAGTAGCAAAGAGCGTTGGCAAACGCATAAATTAAATATTGCTGATAAAGATTGGATGAAATAGATGTAGCCTTATCCTTCAAAGAGTAACTACTTTACTCAAAATAATATGATGAAAAATCACTGGATATGGATGATCATCGGATGCCTTCTGCCCTTGCTGCTGATCTTTCTGGCACCACTCTTAGGACTGGGTGGCGACATTCAGCTGTTTGTTTTCATCTTGATCATGTTCGTTTGCCACTTGCTAATGCCGATGCACGGAAGGCAAAGTCCTAAACAGGACAGTACTAACGAGCACTCTGGAAATGTAAAACCAGACAGAAGTCATGAGCAGCATCAACATTAAAAAGTTTGGCCTGGCATGCGGACTAACGGGTGCTATAAGTTACATGGGGTGCATCCTGTTAATGGCCACGGTGGGATATAAGGGAACGGTAGGTTTCTTCAACAGCCTGTTTCACGGGTTGGATGTTTCATCTATCATCCGGATGAACATCCCCTTGTGGGAAGCCATGATAGGGATTGTGGAGATTTTTATTCTTTCCTGGCTCTTAGGTGCCTGCATTGCGGCTATTTATAATGTTAGCCTCAGAAGCCCATGAGTGTTCGGCATGAGCCTGGATAAAAAAGTGCAAACTAACAAACTTCTTTAAACCTTTTGAGCGATGAAAGATAAGGTAAAAATAGCTGTTAACGGATATGGGGTTATCGGCAAACGGGTGGCCGATGCTGTCCGGCTGCAAGGCGACATGGAGCTTTCCGGAATTTGTGATGTGGTCTCTGACTGGCGTGTTAAAGTGGCCGCACACAAAAGATACCCGGTATTTGCCTTTGATAGTGCGTCTCAAGAGCAAATGGCAAAGGCAGGTATCCAAGTGCAGGGCACATTGACAGACCTTTTGAAGAGCTGCGAGCTGGTAGTGGACTGCACCCCGAAAAAGATAGCGGCTCAGAACATAGAAAAGTATCAAGAGGCGAGACTGAAGTTCATCGTGCAGGGGGGCGAGAAGCACGAAACTACCGGCCATTCCTTTAGTGCCGAAAACAACTATGACACCGCTCTAGGAAGGGAGTCCACCCGGGTGGTATCGTGCAACACGACCTCCATTATCAGAACCCTAACGGCTCTGAAAAAAGCAGGCCTCTTGAAGAGAGCAAGGGGCACTTTGCTGCGCAGAGCAACAGACCCTTGGGAAAGCCACCTCAACGGAATCATCAACACGCTGGTGCCGGAGCCTGAGATCCCCAGCCACCAAGGGCCGGACGCACAGAGCGTAGACCCGGAGCTGGATGTGATTACAGCGGCAGTAAAAGTGCCGGAAACGCTCAGCCACCTGCATTACTGGAATGTGCAGCTCACCCGTGAGGCTAGCAAAGAAGAAGTGCTGCAGGCTTTCAGTAACTCCTCTCGCATCGCCATGATCAGTTACGGGGATGGCCTATCGGCCAACAATACGGTAAAGGAACTGATGCTGTCTTTGAACCGGCCTTACGGCGACATGTACGAGGTGGCGCTGTGGCAGGACATGCTGAAAGTGGTAGGAAGTGAATTGTTTTTCGCCTACCTGGTAGACAACCAAGCCATTGTCATTCCGGAAACCATCGATGCGATCAGGGCGCTGACACGGCTGGAAGAAAATGCACAGGCTTCCATACAAAAGACCAACGCTGCCTTGGGAATACGGCAGGGGGCTTTTATTTAATATATGGAGGAACTGCTGGTAATCAAAGTTCTTTTAGGCCTAGGCAATGAAACAGGGTGTATTTAACATAATAGCGATTGGTATTAGTGTGGCAGGGAGTGTCATTATAATATATGGTACGCTTTTGACCCTTTTCCGCTTTATAAAAACGGAGATGCGCTTCTTGCATGACGCTACCGCTGTTGTGGTGAGGCAGGAGCGTAACCGGTCCAGGCTGTCGGCTTACTTGTTGCTTGGGCTTGATTTTATGCTGGCGGCTGATATCATCCACACCATCCACGACCCCAGCCTGAATGAGCTCTATGTTTTGGGGCTGATCGTAGCTATCCGGTCCGTGATCAGCTTCTTTCTCATGAAGGAGATAAAAGAATCAGTAAGTATCCATGCAAGTTGAGCAATTGATTTTCATGCTATACCCGTACGGGCGCGACTGGTGGGGATGGGCTCTTCATAACCTTTGCCATCATAGCAGCGCTTTTAAAAATGTTTTCAATGTGAAATACCTAACCGGAGAAACCTAACCAGGCACAAGGCCTTTTAACGCAGGCTACTCCACAGTGTACCGTCCGGTCGGCTATTTATGTACTGGCTGACGTTGAGTAAGGATTGCCCGGTAAAACCATATTTTTCAGGCTTATGAGACCTGAGTGCCTGTTCAAGCAAACTCTTCCCCCAAAAAAACAGCTATGACTGATTATCAAAAGAACCTCCATCCTTACGTTTATTCGGCTGCTTACCAGAAGCGCGTGGCCTACTTTTCGATGGAATACGCTATTGTACAATGCCTCAAAACGTATTCCGGAGGCTTAGGCTTCCTGGCAGGCTCGCATATGCGAAGTGCCTACCATCTGAAGCAGAACGTGGTCGGGATAGGCATTCTGTGGAAGTACGGCTACTATGATCAGGTGCATAAGTCAGACCAGACTATGAGCGTCTTGTTTCTGGAGAAGATATATTCCTTTCTGCAGAAGACAGACATGCAGTTTGAGATTAACATAAACGATTCCCCTGTTCAGGTGGGCGTGTATTACCTTCCCCCAAATGCTTTTGATACTGCCCCCATTTTTTTTCTAACTACAAACTTGCCCGATAACGATTACCTGGCTCAAACCATTACCCACAAGCTTTATGACTCGAATCAGGAAGCCAAAATTGCGGCCAGTATTCTACTTGGGGCAGGAGGGCATAAATTGCTGGAGATTTTAGATCTCGCCCCGGATGTATACCACCTCAACGAGGCGCACGCGCTGCCCCTTGCATTCACTTTATTTCATAAGTACGGGCAGGCTGAGGAGGTCAGGAAACGGCTGGTATTTACCACACACACCCCCGAAGCTGCCGGAAATGAGAAAACGGACATCCGGCTACTGGACAAAATGGGCTACTTTTCCTACCTGCCATTGAATGAGGTACGACAAATCACGGGTATAAAAGAGGATACCTTTGACCACACGCTGGCTGCGTTGCGCTTAGCCCGAAAGGCAAATGCTGTTTCCCGTATGCACGGGGAGGTAGTTCAAACGCTATGGGGTGGACACCCGGAAATTTGCCCTATTACCTATATCACCAATGCACAAAGCTATTCCTACTGGGCGGACCAGTATATGTATGAGTACCTCCAGCAAGGAGACGACGAAAAGCTCTTTCTAAGGAAGCGACAACTTAAAAAACAGCTTTTTGAAGAGGTGGCCGACCAAACCGGTGATCTGCTGGATGAAAATGTCTTTACCATCGTATGGGCCCGGCGTTTTGCAGCATACAAGCGGGCTGATCTGATAATGAATGATATGATTCGCTTCGAACGTATGTTAACTGACTCCGAAAAACCTGTTCAGGTAATATGGGCAGGGAAGCCGTACCCGACAGACTATGCTGCTGTTTCTGTGTTCGACCGATTGGTACATCATAGTAAAAAGTATCACCACTGCTCCGTACTGGTAGGGTATGAACTCAAACTGTCAAAACTACTGAAACAAGGGGCAGACCTGTGGTTAAGTAACCCGCTGGTGACGCATGAGGCTTCGGGCACAAGCGGTATGACAGCAGCCATGAACGGTGCAGTTTTGCTTTCTACTGCCGACGGTTGGGTGCCGGAATTCATCCGGCATGGCAGCAATGGGTTCATGGTACCACCCGTAGACCCAACACTGCCACTTCATGAGCAAAACAGCCTGGATGCCAAAAAAATTCTGGATACACTTGAACAAGAGATCCTGCCCCTGTATTACCAGGAACCGGAACAATGGTTAACGATCGTAAAAAACGGCATGCGGGACATCCTGCCACTCTTTGACTCAGATCGCCTGGCCAGGGAGTATTATGAAAAACTGTATAGCAGTTAAAGACGCAGTACAGACTGCCGTTAACGATACTAAAGGTCCCCTACGCACATCGGATACCATCAGTTTAAATGCTAGAGAATTCAATGACGACCCATGCTTAGATGAGCCGTTACATATTGTGCATACTTCTTCTCCCTAACTTCTGCAGGCACGAGACCGGCAAAAGAAAATACTGATTGAGCAAATGGCAGGTTGAAGGGCAACCAGGAACAACTATGATAGAAACAGACAGCTCATAACATAGCCATATCTGTAAGTCAGCTGCAACGTGAGCAGAAGAAGCTTACGGTACAGGTAGAAACAGAGAGCCGTACAACCGCGACCTTAGATTGGAACGCAAATACCTCATGCTTTACCAGTGTCTTTCAAAGCAAAGTCCTGATAGATTCTAAATGATAGCAGATTATTTAATGTCAAAAGACCAGTAATTATGTACACATCCTGTTTTATAACCAGTAGGTTCACCTATTCCAACGCAGGCAGTTTCCCGTCTAGACGGGTAAGGGCTGTAAGGAACCTTAAAGCTGCTAGGTTGCTCTTCATTGCGTTTGTATCTGTTTTTGTTGCTGGATGTGACGCTAACAATAAGAACAGCACTGCTGCCGGGGACAGATTTATAGACTCCGTTGCCCACTCAAAAGTAGACTCTGTCGCCCAATCAAGTGAACCTACGGAGGGAGCCGAAGGCGGCATGAGCATGATTCACCAGGGAATGGATTTGATGAGGTCAGGCAAAGAAATGGTGGACAAGGGATATTCAGATCAGGACAAACCTACGGTGGAAAGAGGAATGCGAATGATAGATCAGGGTATGGAAATGACAAACTTGGGGAAAGGTATGATGGAAAAAGATAAAGGTGCTATGGCCGACCAAAATATGAGTGATGATATGGATATGATGGACACAGGCATGGATATGATGAACATGGGAAAAAACATGGCCGACAGCAGCATGAACGCAAAGGGTATGGATATGGACATGATGGATAAAGACATGCATAAGGGCATGGACATGATGGATAGAGGCATGGACATGATGGACAAGGTCGCAGATAAAATGAAGAATAACCAAATGAATAAAAGCAAAGCTCCTATGCCCAAGGATGCACCAATGGAGGATGGAGATATGTAGTTGATCGCTCTTTTAGAAAATTAGTGGTAGAAACTCCCTTTACGGAAAAATGACTTTTCTGTCTTTTTGGATGAAATCGAGAAATGTTTAGCAATGAAGTCTTTTCACGCTCTAGTTCCCTTCTTTCTTTCTGCGGCAGTGTTAGTTGCTGCGGCATGTCCTGCCGTTTCTCAAGTACCTCCGGGAGAGCATAACTCACATCACCCGCAACAATCCTCGCCTACGGCTGATTCGGCTGCAACCGATACGAGCAGCGGAAGGGGAATGCCGGGCGGAAAAGCCGACGGAACGAACAGTGGAATGGGTGGCATGGGCGAGATGATGCAGGATATGGGTAAGCCGCCCGGAAAGGAACTCTATCCTTCGCTGATGCAGTTACCGGATTTGTCACCTGAAAGACGTGCTAAAATAAGTCAGTTAGCCAATGAACGGATTGATCGGGGAAACACGCTGCTGTCTTTGGGCCTGCAAAAGCTCAGGGATGCCGCCGGAAGCCAGTATTTTGCCGGCATTCAGGAAGCAAATGAGCAAATCCGGGCCGGACAGGCGCTGGTGCAAAGCGGCCTTGCTGCGCAACAGGCATTAGCCGAAAACAAAAATCCTCGAGAAATAGCCTTAAAGTGGTTCAGGCAGGAGATGAACCTTACTCCTTACCAAGAAGTAGAACCGCCACATGGGTTTTTCGGGTTGTCGTGGTTCCACTACCTTACCATGCTGGTGTTCGCCGCATTTGCCGTTGCCATGATTTGGATGTATTTCCACAAAATGAAACGAGCCAATGCGCTCATCGAAAAACTTGCCGGAAAATCCCCCGAAAAAATACCTGCTCCAGGTGAGGCAAAGCCGGTTGCCCCGCCACCTGCTAAAGGTGAACCTGCGCCAAATGCAGAACCTGCAAAGGGTGAACCGGTGACAGCGAAGGGTACACCACCGCTGGTAGGTCCCGGCTTAGCGCCATCAAAACCAAATTCCTGGACCGGCACTTTGCTGGTTACTGAAATTTTTGATGAAACGCCCAATGTTAAAACCTTTCGCCTTACCGACCCTGCCGGTGGGAAGCTTCCCTTTAATTTTTTACCGGGGCAATTCATTACGATAACCATTAATCCTAAAGGAGTTCCTGTAAAGCGTTCTTACACCATTGCTTCATCGCCAACACATCGTGACTACTGCGAAATCACTGTTAAGCATGAAGAGAAAGGAACCGTTTCGCATTATTTGCATACCGAAGTTCACATAGGAGAACTGCTACAGTTCACGGCCCCTTCAGGCAAATTTACTTTTACAGAAGCGCATGCCGAGAGCGCCGTATTTATTGCCGGCGGAGTAGGGGTAACGCCAATGATGAGCGCCATCCGCTACCTGACCGACCGTTCGTGGAAAGGGGAAATTTATTTCTTCTTTACCTGTAAAAATGAGAGCAGCATTATTTTTCGTGAAGAGATATTGTACCTGCAAAAACGCTATCCGAATTTGCACGTCTGGTTTCTTCTTGAAGAGCCGGTCAGCAATCCCACTGATTCCTTCATTAAGGGACGCATCACGAAAGAGATTCTGGCCGAGCGGGTGCCGGATATAATAACCCGCATGATTCACATTTGCGGACCGCCTCCAATGATGAATGCTGTAAAAGAGATGCTTGATGAGCTGAAGGTGCCAAAAGAGATGGTGATGACCGAGGTGTTTGCGGGACCGCCGCCCAAACCCAAAACAGTATCACCCACTCCTGAAGAAAAAGGCAAACCACCTGTTGATGAAGAAGTCGCTAAACCTTTCACTTCTGAAGAGGCTGGAAAAACAGGGGTGGTTACATTTGCTAAATCAAACAAAACAGCAGTGCTAACGCCCGACAAATCAATACTTGAAGCATCGGAGGAAGTAGGGGTAAATATTGATTATTCATGCAGGGTAGGCACGTGTGGTATTTGCAAAATAAAACTGAATTCGGGCAAGGTAACAATGGCAGTAGAAGATGCTTTAACCGAAGACGACAAAACACAAAACATGATACTCGCCTGCCAGGCAAAAGCAACCGAAGATGTTTCGGTTGATGCATAAATTATGAAACAGGAACGGACAATTATCGGGGGCTTGCTTTTACTGCAGCTTATTCTGTGGCTCGGATTTCTTGTGCATCGTTCGCCCCGGTTTCCCGGAAGTTCAGTCGGCTGGGTGCTTGCCATTACAGCCGCCCTTCTCATGGTTGTACCGCCTCTTGTTTATTCAGCCGCAAAGCGAATAGAAGCTTTCAAACTATTCATCAGCAAAAAAATTTCGATCGGCACACTTCTAACCTGGCACATTTATACAGGCATTGCAGGCTCTATACTTGCCATCCTGCACACTGGTCACCGCTTTGAAAGCAATCTTGGCATCTGGCTCACCACCATGATGATGCTTACAATATTGAGCGGATTTATTGGTAGATATTTTCTTAGTTATTCATCGCAGGAACTGCGTGAAAAACAAGACCAGCTTAACCTGCTGGCTACGCAATACAATCAGTTAATCGGAGGTTTGGCTCAAAAGCCTGACCCCGAAATCACGTACGTTGCTTCGCATGGACTTGTGCGCCGTGCCTTTAATAGTTTTACGGGGACGGAAAATTTTTCGGCAGATACCCAAGTTCCACTTTCAATTAGGGCCTTACGCCTGGCAGAATCAATCGCTGACCTGGAATACGCTATAAAAACCCACGAATTTTTAAAACGGCGTACGGCGCGTTGGCTCTACGCTCATATTGCCACTTCCTGCGTTTTTTATCTTTTGCTCGTTTTTCACATTTGGTCAGCAATTTATTTCGGGTTGAGATGGTTCAAATGACAAAAAGAAATAAGGTAGTTAATTTTGCTCTGCTGGCTAGCGTGTTGGTATTTATTACCAGCCTGGCCTATATTAGGGTTCCGGAAAAAACCAGCATACTGGCACAAAGCCAGGTGATGCCGGGCGAATTGTCGGCGGCCCACGCGCTATTTAAATCAGATTGCAGCGCCTGCCACACGGCGGCGAAGGGCATAGACGAGGCGAAATGTGTCAGTTGCCACGCCGACAACAAGGATTTACTGGCACGCCAACCGACCGCCTTTCACGCAACTATTGGTAACTGTGCTAGCTGCCACGTAGAGCATCAGGGCGAGGAAGCGAATTTACGCGTGATGGACCACGAAGCGTTGGCGCGAATCGGCGCCAAATTAATTTCCGGTAGAAAGAACATTGTAAATCAGCCAAAAAACCCGCTATTGCCTATGGGGCATCCGCTCGTTTCGCCGCTGGTAGCCACACTTGACTGCGCCACTTGCCACAGCACCAAAGACCGCCACGCCACATTGTTTGGGCAAAACTGCGCAACCTGCCATGCCACAACTGAATGGACGATTCCGGAGTTTCAGCATCCGTCAATGCGATCGATTGAATGCGCTCAATGCCATCAGGCCCCACCCAGCCATTTTATGGAGCATTTTGAAATGGTCTCTAAAAAAGTTGCAAAGCAGGAAAACGCAGTAGTTACGCAATGTTACTCCTGTCATCAAACTACATCATGGAACGATATCAAAGGCTTGGGTCTCTACGATCATCACTAAATTACTTTGATTGTAAACCAGACCGAAAGATGATAAAAGCCATTGCCAAACATGACATTTATCATTTTGAGGCCAGTAGGAATAATATTTTTTTGCAATAAGATTTTACGATTAAAAAAGCTGGTAGTTTCAGGCTGCGCTGTTGGCTGATACTTAAGCTTGCAATACAACTGATTGTAAGCCAAATTAATCGTCCTGAGTAGAATTGTTGTGATAATCTCTAACATCAAAAACCCCCATAATGCTTCGTTTAAAGCAAATAATAAGGAGTAATAGACAATGGGTTTGGGTTGTTTCTGGCGCCGTTTCAATGCTCTTTGTATTGGCTCCCATACTACTGGTATTGGTAGAATACCATCTCGGGAGGCATCGCCTACCTTTAAAGGAGGTGGTGCTCAATTTTTACAATAATTCTTTAAGTATTGATTTGGTTAGCGGACTGATCATGATGGCGTTTCTTTCTACAGGTGGGGCTCTGGGGTATTTGTTGTTTCGATCAAAGATTGCTGCAACTCATGATAAAACTAATGATAAAATTGAAGATCTGTTGGTAAAAGGGGAATGTGCAACTATAGAATTCAAATCTTCTTTCAGGTGGGATTACCGCTTACTAAAAACAAGCAAAGAAATTGAGCTGGCAAGCTTAAAAACGATCGCTGCTTTTATGAACTCTGAAGGAGGGACCTTATTGATAGGGGTGGCTGATGATACCACTATCCTTGGGCTTGATAAAGATTATCAGTCTTTAAAAAAGGGGGATAGGGATGGGTTTGAACAGTATATCATGCAGTCCATTTCCCTGTACCTAGGAACAGAAAACTGTAAAAACCTGAAGGTTTCGTTTGTGCTTACTAATAATAATGATGTTTGCATGATACAGGTAAATAGCACAGGCACACCGGTTTTTCTAAAGCACCAGCAACACACACATTTCTATATAAGGACTGGCAATGGGACCCGTGAACTGGATATTCAGGAAGCCTTGAAATATATCAAGGGTTAATCGGGTCAATCATTTCATGAGCTGCAAAAGGAAGTAGCTGATCACAATATTTTAAATGAAGCTGAGGCTGGCTAACGGCTGACTTATACTCCAACACATCACTATGATAGAGAAAATTGTTTCCTGGTCGATACGCAACCGCTTCTTTGTCTGGCTCGGCATTATACTGGTGGTTGTGGGCGGGTTTTATTCCATCAAAGAAACCCCGGTAGATGCCCTGCCCGATCTCTCTGAAAACCAGGTGATCATTTACACGGAGTACATGGGGCGGAACCCGAAGATCATGGAAGACCAGATCACCTATCCGTTGGTTTCCAACCTGCAGGGTATTCCCAAAATTAATTCCATCCGTGCCGCCTCTATGTTTGGCATGAGTTTCATTTTTGTGGTGTTTGAGGATGATGTGGATGTGTACTGGGCCCGCACCCGTGTGCTGGAACGCCTCAACTATGCGCAACGCTTCTTGCCGCAAGGTGTTACCCCAACGCTAGGCCCCGACGGAACAGGGCTGGGGCATGTGTTCTGGTACACGCTGGAGGGTGATGGCTATAACCTTGGAGAGCTGCGGGCCCTCCAAGACTGGTACGTGAAGTTTGCCTTGCAAAATGTCGAAGGCGTCAGCGAGGTGGCCTCGTTCGGAGGCTTTCAGAAACAGTACCAGGTGACGATTGATCCGCACAAGCTGGTGTACTATGGTGTGCCTTTGATGGATGTTACCCGGGCGGTTGCTGCCAACAACCGCGATGTAGGCGGCAGCCTGTATGAAATGAACGCCACCAGCTACCTTGTCAGGGGGCTGGGTTATATCGCCAGCCTGGAAGATATAAAGGAGATATCCATTGGCACCTATAAGTCCATTCCCATCCGATTGAGCGATGTGGCCGATGTGCAGATGGGTACTGATTTACGCCTGGGTATTACCGAGGAGAACGGCGAAGGCGAAGTGGTGGGCGGCATTGTGGTGATGCGGTTCGGGGAGAATGCTAAAGACGTGATTGAGCGAGCCAAGGTGAAGATGGAAGAAGTAGCCAGAGGGCTGCCGGCAGGGGTAAAGTTCAAGACAGCCTATGACCGCAGCGATCTGATCCTGGCTTCCATCAACACCCTGACAGAGGCGCTTTGGCAAATGATCCTGATCGTATCCATCGTTGTGATTCTGTTCCTGTTCAGCTTCCGGAGCGGCATGGTGGCCATCGTATGTATCCTGCTCTCGGTGCTTATCGGCTTTATCCTGATGAGGCTGTTCGGGGTTACCTCTAACATCATGTCGCTGGGGGGCATTGCGCTGGCTATTGGGGATGTGGTCGATCCTGCCATTGTCATGGCGGAGAATGCATACAGGTCCCTTACCAAAAGGGTTCTAAACAATGAAATAGACGGTTAATATGGCAGCATCTAAAGAGAACCTGTTGAAAGAGCGCATTGGCCACACAAAGGAAATTTCGGAAGAGGAGCGCGTGGCTATTATTGAACAGTCTTCCCGTACAGTAGGGCGAGCCGTTTTCTTCTCGGTTCTGATCATGATTATTTCCTTTGCGCCCATACTTTTCCTGACGGGCCAGGAGAGGAAGCTATTTTCGCCTCTGGTGCTTACCAAAACTTTTTCGCTCATAGGCGCAGCCATACTTGCCATTACGGTTGCTCCCATGCTCACGCGCGTCCTCATGAAGGGAAAGCTCATCCCCGAAAGCCGTAACCCTGTCTCTAATTTCTTTGTCAGGTTGTACAGGCCTGCTGCCCGCTTTTCTCTGGAGTGGCGCAAAAGCGTGCTGGCTGGCTGCGTCGTTCTATTGTTGGGCAGTGTCCCCTTTGTTGTAAATCTCGGCACCGAATTCATGCCGCCGCTGGACGAAGGCTCTCTGTTGCTGATGCCTGTTACGCTACCGGATGTTTCCAATTCCGAGGCGAAGCGGATTATGCAACTGCAGGACAAGATCATCAAGGGCTTCCCGGAAGTAGAGAACGTGCTGGGCAAGGCCGGGCGTGCCTACACGGCGACAGACAACGCACCTATCAGTATGATTGAGACGATTATTGTGCTCAAGCCCAAAAAGCAATGGCGAAAGGGGCTCACCAAGGATATGCTCATCCAGGAGATGAACGACAAGATCCAGATACCCGGAGTGGTGGTAGGATGGACGATGCCGATCATTAACCGGGTGAACATGCTGTCTACCGGCATCCGCACGGACGTGGGCATTAAAATATATGGCAGCAACCTGGACAGTATATATGCTATTTCCCGACAGGTGGAGAGCACCATAAAAGGCATAGAAGGCTTGGAAGACCTGTACGTAGAGCAGCTCACGGGCGGAAAATACCTGGACATCCAGATCCGGCGCCCTGACATTGCCCGCTATGGGTTGAATGTGGATGACGTGAACATGGTGATTGAAAGTGCGCTGGGCGGCATGGTCCTCACCACTACTGTGGAAGGCAGGGAGCGTTTCAGTGTAAACCTGCGGCTGGCACAGGAGTACCGCAACGACCTGGACGAGATCAGAAGGATTCCGGTACAAACGATGGCCTACGGGGTAGTGCCGCTCTCCGCTGTGGCCGACATCAAGGTTTCCGAAGGGCCTCCGATGATCAATTCCGAGAATGCCATGCTCAGGGGAACCGTGCTTTTCAACGTGCGGGGCAGGGATATGGGCAGTGTGGTAAACGAAGCGAAGGAAAGGATTGACGAAGCCTTTAAGAAGATGCCACAGGGGTACTTTGTGGAGTGGAGCGGACAATACGAGAACCAGGTGCGGGCACAGCAGCGTCTCAGTATCATCATCCCGGTCGTGCTGCTGATCATCGCCTTTATCCTGTACATCACCTTTCACTCCTTTAAGTCGGTGCTGGTGGTTTTCATCAGTGTGCCTGTAGCACTCATCGGCGGGGTGTACTCCCTTTACTTTTACAACGTAAATTTCTCAGTGGCCGTGGCTGTGGGTTTTATAGCCCTTTTTGGCGTGGCAGTAAGTACTGGCGTGCTGATGATTGCCTATATGAACGACACTATCAGGAAGCTCGTGAAAGAAAGGGGCAACGGCCCGCAAAACATCAGCCTTCCGATGCTTAAGGATGCCATTCTGTTTGGCGCCACCCAACGGGTACGGCCGCTGCTCATGACGGTGCTGGCAAATGTTCTCGGGCTGATACCCGTGCTGGCTTCCACCGGTACGGGCAGTGATGTGATGAAGCCCATCGCCATCCCCTTTGTGTTCGGGTTGATGACCGCCACCCTCTTTGTGCTGATCGTGCTGCCGGTTATCTACAACCTGCTAAAGGAGTGGGAGTTGAGAAAGCAAGGGCAGTTAACCGTACTGGATATCGAGGAGTAGCAAAAGATACGAACCATGAAAAGAATAAGCTTGTTGTTAATTGGCCTTCTGGTTGCCACCTCCCTTCGGGGGCAGGATACGGTGCGTCTTTCTTTGCCACAGGTCTTTGAACATATAGATGAAACGTACCCGCAATTGCGCCTCTACCAAAACAGGATAAGAGGCGTCAGGGCCCTGTCCGAGGGGGCCAAAAGCTGGATGCCCCCCACTGTGTCGCTGGCCCTGGACCAGTTCCCATACCGGAAGGAGATGGTGGAGACCATGCCAGTCAACCTGGCGGGCTATATGCTGTCGTTGGAGCAGATGATACCCAACCCGGCGAAGCTCAATGCCCGTAAAAGATACATCCTCTCGCAGGAGAACGTTTTGCGGCAGGAAGAGAAATGGGCAAAGAATGTGCTGCACTATACGGCGCGTGTTTACTATTACCGACGCTATACGGCCGAGAAAAAATTAATGGTAGTAAGCGAATACAGCGACCTGCTGAGGATGCTGATTACAACAGCAAAGGACAGGTACGTCTATAATCAGTCTGACCTGCCCACGGTGTTCAAGGCAGAGGCCCTGTTGAGCGAACTGAACAACATGGAGACCATGCTACGGTCGCAGGTGGCCGAGAGCAGTATAGGCCTGAACACGCTGATGAGCCGGGACGTAGACACGCCTTTTCTGATCGATTCCGTCTTACAGCCAACCGATTACCAACGCGACTTGGCGGTTGTGGCGGACTCTTCCTTCCTGAAGCGTAGCGACATCCTGGCCATGGAGAGCCGTATCCAGTCCATGCGCAGCAATCAGCGTTTGATGGCTACTGGGGCCAAGCCCGATTTTGGGATTCAGTTCAATCACAGCCAGATGAATGAAATGCCGAACACATTCTCTGTTATGGGTATGGTCACCATCCCGATTGCCCCCTGGTCCTCCCGGATGTACAAGTCAGAAGTACGTTCTATGGAGTTTGACATACGGGCCATGGAGAATGAAAAAGCCACCATGCAGCTGATGGCCAATCAAATGATTCGGGAGAAAATCACCATGCTCGCCTACGAAAGCCGCCAGTTGCAGAATTACCAAACGACCATTATACCGGCTTACCGCAACAACCTGCAAAGCAACCTGCTGGCTTACCGCCAGAACACGGGAAACTTCTTTGTGCTACTGGATGCCTGGAACATGCTGCTGATGAAGGAAATGGAACGCATCGATAAGCTGGGGCAGGTTTTCAACCTGCAGGCTGAGTACGAATACCAACGGGAAATCAACTAGCACCATGAGAAAAAGAATCCCAACTGTCACGAAACGGCTATTAGCAATAGGCTTTGTGGCTTCCCTATTGCTTACAGCAGTATCCTGTGGCTCAGAGCCTGCTGACGAACACCAAGCGGGCCATGCCGGGCAAGCATCTCAGGAAGGGGTTGAAATGGGGACGTCCCGGGAGGCAGGCCATGAAGACCATGGGCAGATAAGCCGGCAGGTGCCGGGCGAGCAGCAGGCGGCAGGCAGCACGGATGAAGTCTTCTGGAGTACCTTACCTGCCAATCAAACCGTTATCTCCAGGCAGGCGGTGGTGCAGGCAAGCGACAGTAGCATGCAGTACAGCTTTTCCGGTAAGGGCTATGTTGATTTTGATCAGCGGCGCAGCCGAAAGTTTGCGGTGCGTGTGGGGGGACGCATCGAGCGGCTATATGTAAAGTATAACTACCAGTATGTGCGGAAGGGCGAAAAATTGATGGAACTCTACAGCCCGGAACTGAACACGTTTGTAGAGGAGTTCTTATTCGTCAGCCGCCAAAGCAAAGATCCGGTGCTGCTCGACAAGGCAAGGCGAAAATTGAGGCTCCTAGGGTTGACAGAGGCTCAGATAGATCAGTTTGCCCGCAGTGGCCGGGCGCCTTACACCATTTCCGTTTACAGCCCCTACGAAGGGTATGTGTTGTTTAGTCCCTCCGGCTCCGGGGGGGCATGAGCACCGGAGCGGGTACAGGAAGTGGGGGCATGGGGGAGATGGGAGTTGCAGGCCGTTCCACCAGCATACCCGGCACCGCCTTACCCGATAACAGCATAAGAGAGGGCATGTATGTGAGCAAAGACCAGACGGTATTCTGGGTAAACGATTTCCTGGAAGCCTGGGGCATCGTCGCCTTCACCAGCGATGCGGAGAAGTTTCTTGACCTGGGGCGGGAGATAGTGGTTACAAGCGAGCTGCTCCCGGAGCAGCCTCTTCGTTCGGTTATCGGCATGGTGGAGCCGGTGTACGCCAGCGGGCAGAAATTCACGCAGGTGCGCCTGTACCTGCCCAATGCCGACCGACAGCTAAAGCAGAACTCCCTTCTGACGGCCACGGCCTCTGCCCCTGCCCACGTAAAATCGACTGTCGTGCCGGCCACCAGTGTCTACTACGTGGGCAGAACAGCCATTGTGTGGGTACGGAAAGGCACTTCAAAGGAAGGCAGCAATGTTTTTCAGGCAAGGGCTGTCCAGGTGGGGCGCCAGAATAAGGAGATGACAGAGATAAAGGAAGGACTCAGGCCCAATGAATGGGTAGCCTTGGACGCAAGCTATTTAACGGATAGTGAAACAATCATACAGTATTGAGGTAGCGGATCATGAAAATGAGACATTCAACTATGAGTATATGTGCATTTCTTTCAGGGATCCTGTTGATCGCTTCCTGCTCTAGCGGCAAAGAACAACATGCGGCACACGAGGCAGACAACACTGCCGGTAACATGGAGATGATTACTTTGAGCAAGCAGGATGAAGTATATGCCAACATTACCATTGACACTGCGAAAGTACAATCTATAAGTGAAGTAACTACGCTGGTGGGCACTACAGCGTTCGATGAGAGAAAAGTAGTGGTGGTGACCTCCCGCGTACGGGGCCGGATAGACCGGTTGTTCGTGCGCAATCCCCTGGAGCCGGTAAAACAGGGGCAGCCGCTATATGCTTTGTACAGCGAAGAACTGCTTTCGCTTGAAAACGAGTTGCTAAATGCCCTGCAACAGCGGGAAAAGTTCGGGGCCATGCAGGAGGTGATGGACCAGCTGGTGGAAAGCGCCCGTCAGCGCTTGCTGCTGTATGGGCTGACAGCGGCGCAGGTGCGGGAAATCGAGAGAAGCGGGGAGGCCTCGTCATTGATCACCTTTTACAGCCCGGCATCTGGTTACCTGACGGAACTACCGGTAAGCCAGGGCCAGTATGTGGAGATGGGCACGCCCTTGTTCCGGATTGCGGATGTCTCTGCCTTATGGATTGAATCACAGCTGTATACCAGCGAACTGCGCTGGCTCAGCAAGCAGCCCTCGGTTCTCGTTACGTTTGAGGCTTTCCCGGACGAGACGTATACGGCGGTCCCGGTTTTCGATAACCCTACGGTGGAACCCGGGCAGAAGATCAGCCTGGTGCGTTTTATAATCCAAAACCACGGAAACAAAGTCAAGCCGGGCATGATGGCATACCTCAGCGTACGCAGAAACGAGAAGCAGGCATTGGTCATTCCAAAGTCCGCTCTTTTGATTGGCAGCATGACAACGGCCTGGGTTAAAACAGCGGATGGCATGTACGAGAGCCGGGCCATAGCTACAGGCATACAAAACAAACAGGAGGTGGAAGTGCTCAGCGGAATCAAAGAGGGCGAAGCGGTGGTGGCTACCGGCGCCTATGCCCTTAAGAGCGCCCAGGTGCTGAAGAGCGGCACCGGCATGGGCGGCATGAAGATGTAAGTATCTTAAATAAAAAGTTATAAAAGGCTTTTAAAGGAAAGAGCTCGGTTTACGGCAAACAAACAGGAAGAAATATGCTGGTTAAGCAACCATACACAAAAGACATAGCTGCCCTTGTAGCCGAGATGCACTCAGAGGTACAGCGCGGGTTATCCAGTAAAGAGGCCGACAAGCTGCTACAGCAGTATGGGCAGAACCTGATCCAGGCTGAGAAGCAAAGAAGACTGCTAACCATGCTTTTGCAACAGTTCGCAAGTCCTATGGTTTTACTGCTGCTGTTTGCTGCCGTACTGTCCTTCTTTTTTCAGGAGTGGCTGGATGGAACGGCTATCTTAGCCGTAGTCCTCATTAATGCATTGATTGGCTTTTACATGGAACTCCAGGCCAATCGCTCCATGAATGCCCTGAGACATATGGTCTCTCTGTCAGCCAAGGTGATTCGCGATGGAAGTCTTCAGGAGGTCCCTTCTGAAAATGTGGTGCCAGGCGATGTGCTTTATGTGGAGGCTGGAGACATGATACTGGCGGATGCGCGCATTTTTAACCCTACACAGCTGGAGGTTGATGAGTCCGCGTTGACCGGAGAGTCGCTTCCGGTGACAAAGGACGTGGCAGTGTTAGCAGGAGAGGTGCCCTTGGCTGAGCGGGTTAACATGCTTTTTAAAGGAACCTTTGTGACCAAGGGGAACGCCTATGCCTTAGTGACTGGAACCGGCATGGGCACAGAGCTTGGCAAGATAGCTTCACTGGTACAGCAGGCTGAGCAGACTGCCACTCCATTAGAGAAAAAACTGGAACAACTCAGCAAAAAACTAATCTGGATAACCGTGGGGCTGGTAATCGTAATCTTCTTTGCAGGTCTGGCTCAAGGCGCTGAATGGGTGAAGGTACTGGAGGTGTCTATTGCACTGGCGGTGGCCGCCATTCCGGAAGGGCTGCCGATCGTGGCTACCTTAGCCTTGGCTCAGGGTATGCTCCGGATGGCCAAGCACAATGTAATTGTGAAAAAGCTGGCCGCCGTAGAAACCCTCGGGGGTACCAATGTAATTTGTACCGACAAAACCGGAACCCTTACCCAGAATATAATATCAGTTAACACCATTCTAATACCCGCCGGTAAAACGGAAGTAGAATACAGGGCTGACGGCACTGTAGGGGTCCCTCTGGAAGTACGAAATTCAAAAAACTATCAAAAGATAGTGGAAGCTGCTATTCTCTGTAGTACGGCTAACCTGGAGATGAAAGATAATGTATTGCGGGAGGTGGGGGATCCGCTGGAAGTAGGTCTTTTAAAGTTTTCTACTACTGAAGGTAAAGATATACACCAGGTAAGAGAGAAGTTCCTGAAAATAAGAGAAGAGGCCTTTACCTCTGAGACAAAAATAATGGCGACGCTCCATGAGGATGGGAATGCCTCTATCGTGTTTGCTAAAGGAGCTGTGGAAGAGCTGCTACAAAAATGCACCAGTATTCTGCAAGAAGGAGAATTGCAAGATTTTTCAGACAGACAAAAAGCAGGCTGGATCGCTCAGGCCGAGCTGCTGGCTTCAGAAGGCTTACGGCTGCTGGCTTTTGCTTATAAAGAAACACACTCTTTACAAGAAGGCATAACGCAGGGGCTGGTTTTTACAGGTATTCTTGGGCTTTTGGATCCTCCGCGTGTAGAAGTGTCAACAGCGCTGGATGAATGTAGATCCGCTGGTATCAACGTCATCATGATAACAGGTGACCACCCGGCCACAGCAAGAAACATTGCCTTAAAGCTAGGGCTTCTAGGCGACAAAGAGCTCCCTATCATGCATGGTAAAGACATGAAGGACTTTGCCGATCTGACCAATCAGGATAAAAAAAGTTGGTTAGAATCCGTGGTTTTTGCCCGTGTTACGCCAAAACAAAAGATAGACTTAGTGACGCTTTTGCAGGAGAACAGGTACATTGTGGGAATGACAGGGGATGGTGTTAATGATGCTCCTGCGATAAAGAAGGCCGACATTGGTATTGCGATGGGGCTGCGCGGTACCCAGGTGGCGCAGGAAGTGTCGGACATGGTCTTGAAAGATGACTCTTTTACCTCTATCGTAGTAGCCATCAAACAAGGCAGGATCATCTTTGAGAACATTAAGAAGTTTGTTGCCTATTTGCTTTCCTGTAACCTGAGCGAGCTGTTTGTGGTCGCTCTTGCCTCTGTCTTGAACCTGCACTTTGCCTTGGTACCGTTGCAAATCCTTTTTATCAATCTTGTTACCGATGTGCTTCCGGCGTTGGCCTTAGGTGTCACCGAGGGGAATGATTTGATTATGAAGGACAAGCCCCGCAACCCGGATACACCTATCATCGACAACAAGCAGTGGAAGGCTGTTTTTACCTATGCAGCCGTTATAACGCTCTGTGTGCTGGGAGCTGTGTTTACCAGTCACTATTTATACCACCAAACGGAGTTCTGGAACCCGCAGCTATGCAACAACATCCTGTTCTTCACGCTTGTATTCTCCCAGTTGTGGCACGTGTTCAACATGTCCTCTGCAAAAGTATCCTTCTTCAAGAGTGAGGTAGTGAAGAACAAGTACGTATGGTATGCGCTTACTTTGTGTATTGTGCTAGTTGCTACTGTGTATTTCGCACAGCCGCTTAGGGATGTGTTATCGCTTTATGCCATGAGCGCTGGAGATTGGATGATCAGTCTAGGCTTTAGCTTTCTCTCCCTGCTGATCATTCAGGTTTTAAAAAGAACGCGTCTCATTGTGTGAAATAGTTAGGAATTAAAGAGAGAAAAGCAATGGGCTTAGAAGAAGAATAGCAAAAGTGTCAACCATTATGTATATACAAAAAGCATCAGGAGAAAAAGTCCCTTTTTCGGAGGGCAAACTGCGTAAGTCCTTGGTTAAGGCCGGGGCAGGAAAAAAACTGGCAAATGAGATAGCACACCAGATAGCGCAAAGTATAGTACCCGGCTCTTCTACGCAAAAGATATATGAAGATGCCTTCAAGCTTTTGGAGAATAACTCTCAGCCTATTGCTGGAAAATATAAATTAAAGGCAGCTATCATGGAGTTGGGCCCCTCCGGATTTCCATTTGAAAGATATATTGGAGCAATTTTGAAACACCAAAGCTTTGATGTGCAGGTAGGGCAGATTGTACAGGGGCATTGTGTGAAACATGAAATTGACGTGATTGCCTTAAAGGGGGATCGCCATTTCATGATAGAATGCAAGTTTCACAACCGGCCTGGGTTCCGGTGCGATGTAAAAATTCCACTTTACATACAATCCCGCTTTAAAGATATAGAACAACAGTGGTTAAAGTTACCTGGTCATGGCGTGAAATTCCATCAGGGCTGGGTTGTCACCAATACCCGTTTTACCAGTGATGCCATTCAGTATGGGACTTGCGCCGGCTTACATCTGGTTGGCTGGAACTATCCCCCTAAACATAGCTTAAATGAAATGATTGATGCGTCTGGTTTATACCCGATTACCTGCCTGACATCCCTTACCAAAGCTGAAAAAGACAAATTACTAGAAAGCGACATAGTGCTTTGCCAGGAGCTATGTGACCATGAGGAGCTGTTGCACAAGTTGGGAATAAGTCCAGAACGAATCCCAATTATCCTGAAAGAAGGGTATGAGTTATGTCATAATCCTGCCTATCAAAATACTTTAAAATGAGAAGTTATGGACTCTAAAATAACTATACAATTCCTGGGAGCCGCAGGTACTGTAACCGGTTCTAAATATCTTGTCAAAGCCGCAGGCAAGCAACTATTAATTGACTGTGGATTGTTCCAGGGGCTAAAAGAGCTGCGGGATTTAAACTGGGAGGAGCCGCCTTTGCAGGTAGCAGAAATTGACCTTGTGCTACTAACACATGCACATCTTGACCACACAGGCTATTTGCCTCGCTTGGTAAGTTTGGGATTCAAAGGGAGCGTTCTAGGAACAGCACCCACCCTGGGCATAACCGAAATAATTTTAAAGGATAGTGCAAAAATTCAGGAAGAGGACGCTGCTCGTGCAAATAAGCAGGGGTATTCGAAACATAAACCGGCAAAACCGCTTTACACCCTGCTGGATGTAGAGCGCACGATCGCTTGTTTTTCATCGCAACCATTAGATGTGTGGGTTGATTTATACCCAGGTATCCGGGTTCGGTTCAACTATAACGGGCACATCATCGGCGCCACCTTTATTGAGCTGGAGGTAGAGGGGAAAAGGCTGGTTTTTTCAGGTGACATCGGGCGGGAAAACGATATGCTGCTTTATCCTCCCCATTTGCCGAAGCAGGCGGATGTTTTGTTTATTGAAAGTACTTATGGTAACCGCTTGCATCCTGCTGTAGACGCTGAACTCGAACTAAAAAACTTAATCTGGGAAGTATGGAAAAAGGAAGGACCTCTTATCATTCCAAGCTTTGCAGTTGAGCGTACCCAGAGCTTTTTGTTTCTTTTATGGAAAATGAAGCAAAATAACAGCCTGCCTGACATTCCCATCATTATGGATAGCCCCATGGGAAGATCGGTTTTGAACATATTCCATCATGCCCCTGAGTGGCACAAGATGTCCCCTGAAGAATGTGCTGAAATGTGCAAAAATATCAAGGTGGTAAAAAGCATAGCTGAAAGCAAAAGTGCTGTTAATGCTCCTGGTCCGAAGATCATTATCGCCGGTAGTGGCATGGTGACAGGCGGAAGGGTTTTAAGCTACCTGGAAAAACACCTGGATGATCCTGATGCAACTATTTTGCTCATCGGTTACCAGGCGGAAGGGACACGTGGCAGGCAGCTGCAGGAAGGAGCGCATGAACTGAAAATGTTTGGGCGCTATTTTCCTGTGCGGGCAACTGTTAAAAACATGGAAGGGTTATCGGGACATGCTGATCAAGGTGAACTTATCAGATGGTTAGGAAAACTGACGAAGGCCCCTAAACCCATATTTATTGTCCACGGGGAATTGCCGGCTGCAGAAGCCCTGCGTAACAAAATAAAAGAAGTTTATGGCTGGGAGGCCACGCTTCCGGCATTGTATAGCATTCACGCGGTATAGTCCCATGAGGCACGATCAATTAAAATTCAAGAAACTCGGCATTGACACGCAGCAGGAGCATGTGGTCTATATGCGCTCAGATTGCCACATATGTAAATCGGAGGGCTTTTCAGCCTTAACACGCATAAAAGTGTCGAACAACGACAAATCCATAGTTGCCAGTCTCAATGTAATTGAGTCCGAGCTTTTATCTCCAGGCGAAATCAGTTTGTCAAAAGGAGCCCGGGAAGCTTTACAGGTACCGGAAAAGGCTTACTTGATTTTATCCCATATACCGCCGGTAGAATCAATGAAGTTTGTACGGTCCAAGATTTATGGACACACGCTTACCTTCAACGCACTTCAGGAAATTATGGTGGATATAGTTCAAGGGAATTATTCGAATGTGGATATAGCTGCTTTTATTACAGGGTGTGCTGGAAAAATGAGTGTAGAAGAAGTCACTGGTCTGACAACGGCTATGGTGGAGGTGGGGGAAAGGCTTGACTGGGGAATGCCTGTAGTAGCTGACAAACACTGTGTAGGTGGTCTGCCTGGAAATAGAACCACCCCTATAGTAGTTTCTATTGTTGCCGCCTGTGGACTAACAATTCCCAAAACTTCATCAAGGGCTATTACCTCACCGGCAGGTACAGCCGATACCTTGGAAACTATTACGCGTGTTAATCTCTCTCTTGAAGAAATTAAGCAGGTTGTTAAAAAAGAGGGTGGGTGTTTTGCCTGGGGTGGATCAGTTAAATTAAGTCCGGCAGATGATCTGCTTATTCGAGTGGAACGGGCACTGGATATAGACAGTGAAGGACAATTGATTGCATCAGTGTTATCTAAAAAAGTTTCTGCTGGCGCCACGCATGTCGTCATAGACATTCCCGTTGGTGAAACTGCCAAAATAAGAAGTCGCAAGACAGCAGAGACGCTGAAAGAACGCCTGGAAAAAGTAGCTGCCACCGTTGGGCTCCGGTTAAAGGTTGTGCTAACAGATGGCACCCAACCAGTAGGCCGGGGTATAGGCCCCGCCTTAGAGGCAATGGATGTGCTAGCGGTTCTTAAAAACGAAACTTCTGCCCCCCAGGAGCTGAAGGAAAGAGCAATTCTATTAGCTGGCGCCCTGCTGGAATTAGCAGGAAAAGTGCCAAACGGGCAAGGTGTTGTAGTCGCAAAAGAAGTTTTAGCGACAGGCAGAGCTTTTGAAAAGTTTAAGGCTATCTGTCTTGCGCAAGGAGGATTTACCATGCCTGCCTTTGCTGCATTTAGCTATCAGGTTAAAGCGGAGAAAGCCGGCACAGTAAACAAAATTGATAACCGCCGGCTTGCAAAAGTTGCCAAGCTTGCCGGTGCACCGGATGATCCTGCAGCAGGCGTTCTATTCGATGCGCCGTTAGGAAAGAAAGTAGCGCTAAACGAAGTGCTGTACACCATTTTTGCAGAGTCGGAGGGGGAGTTATCCTATGCCCTGGAATATGTATTCAACGAAAAAGATATTATTACTATCATCTAAAGCACACCTATGGACTGGCTTATTTTTGGATTACCCGGCAATGAAAACTTAGCAACACAACTTTCTGATCAGTTGCAGATCCCTTGTGGTAATGCTATTATCAGGCACTTTCCGGATGGGGAAAGCTATGTTCGGATTCTCTCTGACGTGCAGAATAAAAATATGTTGCTGGTGATGACGTTGGATCATCCGGATGATAAACTTTTATCGTTGTATTTTTTCATACTTGCTGCCAGAGAACAGGGTGCCAAAAAGATCGGATTGCTTGCCCCTTACCTTGCCTATATGCGACAGGACAAACAGTTTCTCCCCGGAGAGGCAGTTACTTCAGGTTACTTTGCACACTTACTTTCTCAGCTGACCGACTGGATCGTTACCATAGATCCACACCTCCACCGACGCAGCAGTATGAGCGAGATATATACGGTTCCTGTCACTTTGCTGCATGCGGCTCCCCTGATCTCAAAGTGGATTAAAGAAAATGTAAAGAATGCGCTTATCGTGGGGCCTGACAGTGAGAGTGAGCAATGGGTAAAGGAAGTGGCTAGAGAAGCAGAGGTACCCTATATAGTGCTTGAAAAAGTCAGAAAAGGTGACCGCCAGGTAGAAATAAAAGTACCGGATGTTTCTACTTGGAAACACCACCGGCCCGTTTTAGTAGACGACATTATCTCTACGGCCAGAACAATGATTATCACCGTTCAGCACTTGATCCGGGCAGATTTTCAGAACCCTATTTGCATAGGAGTACATGCTGTTTTTGCTGGCAATGCTTTCGAGGAGCTCAAAGCAGCAGGAGCTGAACAAATTATTACCTGCGATACCATTCCACATTCTTCCAACAGTATCTCAGTTTCAACGCTTCTTTTGCCAGGTCTTTTATCTTTGACAAGAATAAAGAAATAGAAAGCACGGACACTAAAAAGCAATGGAGAGGAAAAGAGGGCATATAAAAATTATGAATCAACTAGCAGGTACACTACAAGGCCAACCAATAGCACCAGGCACGCCCATGCCGAATACCAAAGCACTCTTGCAGCTTTGTCAGTTGAGCTGGAGGTGTTTCTCATCTGTGCTACATACATCCCACTTGCATGGAGAACAGCACCTACTAGCATAATAACTAAAACATAGTCATTTACTATATATCCCCATTTAGCGCCAAGGCCAAAGCCTAGAATACCTGCACCCAGTGCTGAAGCAGATTGGGCAAATCGCTGTTGATCTTTTCTGTTCTGCATTATTGACACGCTTATTCCACTTCGGGCCCTTGGCAAGGAAAGTATTTACATTTAATAACAACAGGCAAAGTAAATTTAATGCATTAGGTAAAATAAAAATTGGAATTCGTTCAGTAGTCCAATATTACAAGTTCAAGAGCTAAAGATAGAAAATGAAGCAGGTTGCCATTATAGAGCAATGTTTAACAAAACAAAGAAAAGCACATGGCATGCAATTAACAGGCTGTGCTGTATATAAAACCTGGACTTAATCTGACCAGGAGAGTCTGTAACAGTCTTTTGAGCAATTAATATTATATTGCTTTATGAAGCTAAAAAGCAAGCACTACTACATCCGAAAATTCCACCGATATTTAGGGGTTATACTTGGCATTCAATTTCTTTTCTGGACCCTAGGTGGGCTTTATTTCAGTTGGAACAATATTGATGAAGTTCATGGTGATCATCTTCGGAAGGAGAAAAGGCATTTCTCAGCTACTATGAAGATGGTATCCCCACAGGCTGTCCTTGATGCGCTTAAAGCCAACAGTCAGGTTGATTCTGTGCTGTCCGTCCAGCTCATCGAAATAGCCGGTGTTCCAGCTTACCAAATGCGTTATTTCTCAGGGGAAATGGACCACATGGCGCATGAAGCTGCCGGGCACAGCGGCGGTGGCCATGCTTCTAACGTGAGGGTGCAGCTAGCAAATGCAGAAACAGGGCAGTTTATTTCACCTTTATCCGAGTCCGAGGCTATCACTGTAGCCAGGAACCAAGTCACTGCTCCCATAAAAGTAGAAAAAGTGGAGTATTTAACAGAGGTAGGCTCGCATCATGAATACCGGGAAAAACCCTTGCCGGCCTGGGCTGTTACCTTTAGCCAACCGGACAATTGCACGGTTTACATTTCAGCTGAACTCGGCACTTTTCAGGCTATTCGACATAACCAATGGCGTGTATTTGATTTTTTCTGGATGCTGCATACTATGGATTATGAAGGGAGAGATAATTTTGGAAACATTCTCTTAAGAGCATTCTCCATTTTCGGCTTATTTACTGTGCTTTCCGGTTTTGTATTATACTTTATCTCTTCTCCTTCTATTAAAAAAGTAAAAAGGAAAGTTCGAGATCCTAAACCTACACATGCTTCTTGAGGGTAACCTTCCACCTGCTATCCAGTTTAAGTTAGTTATCAACGCGGTATGGCGAAATACAGTAACATGTACTTAGGACATTACTAGCTAGCTAGCTAGCTAGCCCCTCCTATCCCCGCAGGTAAATTAAAGAACTGATTCTATGAATATTGGTTTTATCTGGCACCTTTTCCTGCATTTAGCAGCACCGGTTGCTGTTGCCTAGTTATTTTACAGGCCTAACTTTAAGAAGGCCGTATGGATTATGTTTGCGGCTATTTTGATAGATTTAGACCACTTGCTAGCTGATCCCATTGTTGATCCGAATAGATGCAGTGTGGGCTTCCATCTGCTACACAGTTACTGGATACTCCCACTATATTTACTGCTGGCAATTATTCCTAAGACAAGGCTCATTGGATTAGGTCTTGTCATACATATTGTGCTTGATTGGCTGGAATGTATTTAAAAGCGCTCACCTGCTGATACAGATATGGAAATTGTTTTGGTTTGCGCTTTATTCCATATTGTCTGGATTAGTTGTGGATATGATTGAGAGGCAGAAGGAGAAAAACCAAACTGTTTAGTATCTCGTTCTCATAATCGGCTTCCTGTTGTAGTTATGGAAATAATGAAATTCAAAACAAACCTCGGAAGCAGGGAAGAAGTGTCTCGGATAGCTTCTTCCCTGGATAAGGAAGAAAGCATCAGCAGGTGGAATATTGATACGGCTAGTGAAGATAATCTTTTAAGTGTATCTGGTGTAAACCTGGATCCGCAGCGGATAGCATGTATTGTTCGGAACGCTGGATTCAAAGCAGAGATTATAAGGGTATTAGGTATCAATGGCCATGAAATGTAAACTGGTGTGGTAACCTGTACAACCAATCCATCTTTGGTAGGGTTATCTCGATTAGGCGGAACTTCAGACAACTTTAGCTGTAGAAGTTACTTGTTGATCATTTGTACACGTCCTTCCAGGACCAGCCGTCCATTTCCAAAAGCGAAGTTAGCAGTCTCCGGCGGTCCTTCAGGTTCAGCTTAAAAGTTTGTTCAACTTCTTCCCTTTTTTTAAGTGAAATTCCTTTCTCCTCCAATTGCCAAAGATCAGGTGTAGGGGCATCTTCCTGGGGTGAAGTGTTCTTCAGGAAACCTTCTTTTACCATTTCCAGATAAGAATCCAGAGCCGTTTGGAGCATCACCATTTTCACTTCACTCCTTTTAACATCCTGCGAAACGGCTTGCTCCAGGAGCTGATATGCCTCATCCAGCAGCACAACGGCGGGCGCAACAGACAACTGTGCTTGGCTGTTATGAAAGTAATGAATTACAGGAAAGGAGTGGTGGTTCACCGTATGCTGCATTAGCATCTGGCATATGTCTGACACATTATCGAAAAAGGAGGAAAAGTCTTTCCCATTCCAACTGTTTGCCAGTATCTGCTGTGGCGTTTTACCCATGCTGTTAATGTAAAGACTGAGCTTGCTCTGCAAGCCTACGGCAGATAACACCTGTACAAAATAGGTGAGGGAAGCAGTTATGAAAGCTAAGCCAGAGAAAGCTGTGACACTCGTAATGATCCGCCACACATCATTTGATGCCTTGTAGTCTCCCACGCCCAATGTGGAAAGTGTAAAGCCGGCGTAGTAGAGCTTCTCCAAAGGGCTGGCACTGGATAAGGTAGTGCTGCTTACAACAGAGTCCGGATCAGAGAGCAGCAGCAGGAACAGTCCTGCCCATAGCCCAAGGACCCAGGTCAGAAGCGTGCAGGTAAGGATAGACGGCCCCGCATACTCAAGCAATTTTGTTTTCCCATTCTTACCCGAGACAAGGAAGAAAATCTTCCATACCGCTTTGGATACCATTTCCGTAATCCGGCCGCCTCCGCTTGAAGAAAAGGTGGTCTTGATGATGTCCATTGCAATTAAGATATAAATAAGAGCTCCCAGGAAGAGATACAGCATGTTCATAAAGCACATAGAATTGTTAGCACGTACTTCTAAACGCAATAACAGGTAGGGAGTTAAACAGCATAGAGGTGACAGACCCTGGCAAAAGCAAGCTTGCAGCCACTGCTAGGGCAGATTTTACCTGTTTTAAAGAACACTTAAGTTAGTACCGCCACTAAAAATATATAATTATAGTTCAAGAATTTATAAAACAGAAGGGGCTTTGAATGGGTATAACCAAGCATATGTTTCAATAAAATCTAGATAACTATGAATAAAGACTTAATAACCGCATTAGCTGAGTGTGCAGCAGCCTGTAACTACTGTGCGGTTTCCTGCCTGCAGGAAGATGATGTGAAAATGATGGAACGCTGCATCCGACTTGACTTGGATTGCGCAGCCATCTGTAAAATGGCACTGGACTATGTATCACGGGATTCTACCTTCTCCAGAGAAGTGCTGGATCTGTGTGCCAGAGTATGTAGAGAGTGTGGTGCAGAGTGTGAGAAGCATTCGCACATGGAGCACTGCCGTATGTGCGCTGAGGCTTGTCGCCGTTGCGAGCAGGCTTGCCAGCAGGCGTAGTTGTTCCTACCTGCTGACCCAATGCAAGACCTAAGAACCACCCTGATTGTTCTATACCTGATAGAGCGGTCAGGGTGGTTTTTGCTTTGCTTGAGCCCAATTACAATGCAGAAAAAGAAGCTTCTGTAAGAAAAGAAGGCAGAGTAAATGATTTTTGAGTACCATTTTTAACCACTTAGTCCATTATGTATGAAAACTAGTTTTATCAGTATCAGGAGCTTTGCTCTTATGGTAGTTGCTGTCTTTGTGTTCAGTAGCTGCGAAAAGGACCAGGATGTTGTAACCCCATTAAGTGCTACTGCAGAGCAAGCTGCGAAGGGTCCTTACTGGGAAGATGACAAAGCCTTTGACAAGGAAATGCAGCAGATCATCAACTCCATGATGAAGATGATGAACCAGATGGAGATGACCTGCGACCCCGACATCGATTTTGCCAACATGATGATCATGCACCACGAGATGGGAATTAAAATGGCAGATCTGGAACTGCAATATGGGCATGAGCCGGAAGCGCTTGCGTTGGCCGAGAAAACGAAGATAGGCAACATGGAAAGCAAAGAAAGATTGCAGGCTTTTTTAGCTTCACACCCGGGCGCAGAGCCACTCTCAAAAGAAGAGTGCAAGATGTTTATGATGGAGATGCGGGAAGACATGATGGCTATGATGCACTGCATGCGTTCTGTAAAGGATACGCCTGATCCGGATGTTGACTTTGCCCAGCTCATGATCTGTCACCACCAGGGAGCGATAGCCATGTCAGAAACTGAGCTGAAGTGGGGAGATGATGCAATGGCATTAGAAGAAGCCAGATTAATCATTGAAGAGCAGTCGCAGGAAATAATGGAACTGGCAGCTTTCCTGAATGAACACGGTATACCTACCAAACATCATAATATGTAGTAATATGCTTTGTACCGAATGAAGATTTAAAAGCCTGGCTGCTAACAGTGTTAGCAGCCAGGCTTCCTGTCTTAATACCTTTTTTCAAAAGTGTAAACATTGCAGCCTTTTGTTTTTTCCGCACGAAACAAAAGGTAATATTCACTTTACTAAGATCAGTTTTACACCCGTACTATAGGAAGTTTCGGGTTTCTGATATACAGTTCGGGTGCCTGTTGCTAGCCTGCCTTTACACTTCAGTTACGTACACCTGTTCTTATCTGGCAGTATAGGTTCGTTTCTAAAGTATTAAATTCTAGATAATTAAAATTTATTTTTACAAACTCTCCTTTCTGCTCTCCGTTTTAGAAAAGACAATTTTTTGTTTTATTTAAGAAAGGAGGACAAATGTTTTATCACGTAAAGGAGCTACAGTTTAATGCGCGTGTATCGAAACCTGACCCAGCCTTTGCCAGCCTGCTGCTGGAACAGTTTGGGGGTGCTAACGGAGAGCTGAAAGCCGCGATGCAGTATTTTGTGCAGGCCTTTAGTGTGCGTCAACCCCATCCGGATCAGTATGACATGCTGATGGATATCGCCACAGAGGAATTCAGCCATCTCGAAATTGTCGGGGCTACTATCCAGATGCTGCTGGGGCCGATCAACGGTGAGTTGAAGAACGCGGCCGAGGAGGCTGAGATCATGCAGTTGCTGCAGGGTAAGGCGAAGAAAGAGGATTTCATCCACAACGCCATGGTCAACCCGCAGTTCTTCGTGCTGAGTGGCGGAGGACCTACCCTGACCAATAGCCAAGGGGTGCCGTGGAATGGCTCTTATGTGGATGCCAACGGAGATCCTACCGTTGACCTCCGCTCTAACATAGCAGCTGAGTCCAGAGCCAAGATCGTGTACGAGTACCTGATGCAGTTCACGGATGACCCTTATGTAAAGGAGACCCTCAGTTTTCTGATGACACGTGAGGTGGCGCACTTCCAGATGTTTGAGGCGGCACTGGAAACAATACAGCCAAACTTCCCGCCAGGCGTACTACAGGGCGATCCGCGTTACAGCAACAGCTACTTTAACATGTCGAATGGACCTGATGTGAGAGGGCCCTGGAACGAAGGCAAGAGCCCCGGCCTTGGGGAGACCTGGCTTTACGTGGAAGAGCCCTTCCGGCACGTGGTGGAAACCAACGGCATGATTGACCACAAACCAAATGGTACTGACCGTACAATGAAATCTGTTGATAAAATGGACAAGGCGTTGAGCCAGGAACGAAGCAAGAAAGTCAAAGCGGCAGTACCTCAAGGGGAGAATCAGTGGTGCGAGTACCCTCAGAGTAGCCTGTAAGCAGGAGAAACAATTGAGAATGGTTGAACGAGAAAACAAACGAGATAATAAAAAGGAAGCAGGGTCGGTGGAGATAGAATACTACACCGACCCTCTTTGTTGCTGGAGTTGGGCACTCGAGCCCCAATGGCGGCGTCTGCGCTTTGAGTACAGCGGCAGGGTAAAGTGGCGCTACCGCATGGGCGGGCTTATTCCGAACTGGGAAAGCTTTAATGACCCGATGAACGTAGTTAATCGTCCGCTGCAGATGGGGCCGCTTTGGATGGAAGCAAAGTATGTTTCCGGTATGCCCATAAGGGATAAGATCTGGTACGAAAACCCGCCTGCGTCTTCTTTTCCTGCATGTATTGCTGTTAAGGCTGCCGGGCTGCAGTCACCGGTAGCCTCGGAAGCATACCTGCGTAAAGTGCGTGAAGCTGTAATGCTGCAGGGGCAGAACGTTGGCGAGCGTGATGTTTTGCGGCAGGTGGGACGTAGCTTAGCCGAGGTGCAGCCTGATGTGTTAGACGCAGACGTGTTTGAACGTGACTTGGGAGGAGAAGAGGCGCGCAAGGCTTTTGAGGAAGACCTCAGGCAGGTGCGCTTGCATGGTATTACCCGCTTCCCGGCACTGACCATGCGGCGCGAAGGCGAGGAGAACGGCGTGCTGATCATTGGGTACAGACCTTATGAAGCGCTTCGGACGGCACTTTATAAGGTGGCTCCTGAATTAGAACCAGTGCAGCATACAACTGACGAGTTTGAATACAGGAGGTACTGGGGAAGTATAACGGAGCGCGAACTGGAGGAAGTGCTGAAAGGTACCGTATCCTGAAGCCGAACATAATAGCACAAGGTGGTAACTTTCTCTGCTCTCACATGGTTGTCTGCAGCTGTTTTGTGCAAAAGTGTAAGAAGCAATGAGTTTGGACCTTAGTTCTTATTTGTATGAAAATAATCAAGTTTAAAACTAACATCGAAAGCGAGGAGGCCTTGACAAAGGTGGCTTCTTACCTGGATAAAGAAGAAAGTATAAGCCGCTGGCACGTTGATACGGAAAGTAAAGACAAGCTGTTAAGCGTATCCGGTACAGACCTTGATCCCCACAGGATCGAAAATGTGGTGCAGCAAGCAGGATACAAGGCTGAAATCATACGGGTTGTAGGCATCGGTGGCAAGGACTTGTAAAATCGATAGTCGGAATTGTTGGGATTTTTTAGACTTGCTTACCATTAGGAGTGCTTACCATCTAAAGCCAAGCAGACACTATCGAATAGTTAGCACGTTCTTCTAAACGCAATAACAAATAAGGAGTTAAAAAGCATAGGGCTGGCAGAGTCAGGAAGCCCGGCAAGTTTAGACTTGGAATCACTGTCAGGGTAGATGTTGCCTGTTTTAGAGGGACTCAAGCTAGTGCTAAAAGCTAATTTATATAAAAACAACTCATGAATATATAAAACAGAAGGGTGCACGGAAAGGTATAACCAAGCACGCTTTCATGAGACTTATGTAAGCATTAAGTATGGACACAGTGCCTTGATAAAGGCTTAAGCAGTATGTGCAGCAGCTTGTAACTAGTAGGCTGCATCAAGCCGGCCTGCACACGGTATATCCTTCCATATTGGAGAGGTATGTGGTCACTTATGTAGCGTATAGCTCTGAGGCTGTAGTGGATCTATGAATTCCTCTAGGGCACAAGGCATAACAATTAAATAACTTAATTGATGTTTGACGTTTTAATAAGCTCTCAGCCTTCCGCTATAAGCGCACAGGAAAAGGTTAAACTACTTCTCACACCTGTTAACCAGGAGGCCGCCGGTGTTCCCCTTGTACTGGAAGAAGTACATACCAAAGACATTCACCTCATCATAGTATCAGAAGACCTTTCTTTCTTTGCCCACGAGCACCCGGAAAAGGCAGGCAAGGAATACTCTGTTGACTTCATATTTCCCTTTGGGGGCAAATTCCTGCTTTACTGCGATGTAAAGCCCCTGAATACGGCACCGGCTGTTATCCGAAAATCGGTGGAGGTTGCCGGTGACAGCAGGAACGTGCAGCGCTACCAGCAGGATGTGCTCAGTAAAACGGTTGACAATGTGAGCGTTCAACTGGATGTGCGGGAGCTAAATGCCATACGCGTTACTATGAAACAGGGGGAGGCTGCCATAGCAGCCTCTTCATTAGGTGATTTTCTGGGTGCTAAGGCACATGTGGTCATGATCAATGTGGATACAAAAGAATACCTGCATGTCCATCCCATGGTGCACGAGGATGTGCTGGTGCTGCACTCCGCTTTTACAGCCAGTGGGCTATACCGGGTGTGGATTCAATTCCTGCTGAACGGGCTACTATATACCCTGGACTATGTCGTGCAAGTAGCTGAGCTTCCGAGCCAAGGACATCATGGGCACCATCACTAAAAGCAGCACACCGCAATATTACCA